>CALZCR010000076.1 GCA_945631445.1 uncultured Corynebacterium sp.
TACAGATAAATACTGTACCTAAGTCCGCTAAAAGAGTCATGACGCTTCCTACCCTTCCCGCCCACCCCCACTTTGGGGAGATTCGCCCCCTCTTCCCCGTTTTGCCCGGGACGACTGCGACGGCGACAATACAAGGGTGACGCAGACTTTTTCCCCCTCCGCCCGTTCCTTGTCCATCGGTTCGCTGACCCTGGACTCCCCCGTCGTGCTCGCCCCCATGGCCGGCGTGACCAACGTGGCTTTCCGCACCCTGTGCCGGGAGCAGGAACTGGAGAAGACCGGCACCGTCTCCGGATTATACGTCTGCGAGATGGTCACCGCCCGCGCCCTGGTCGAGCGCAACGACAAGACGTTGCACATGACGACCTTCGCCCCCGACGAGAACCCGCGGTCGCTGCAGCTGTACACCGTGGACCCGAAATACACCTACGAGGCGGCGAAGATGATCGTCGACGAGAACCTCGCCGACCACATCGACATGAATTTCGGCTGCCCCGTGCCCAAAGTCACCCGCAAGGGCGGCGGCTCCGCCTTGCCGTACAAACGCCGGTTGTTCGGCGACATCGTCGCCGCCGCCGTCAAGGCCACCGAGGGCACGGATATTCCGGTGACCGTGAAGTTCCGGGTGGGCATCGACGACGAGCACCACACCCACCTGGATTCCGGCCGCATCGCCGCGGCGGAGGGCGCCGCCGCCGTCGCGTTGCACGCACGCACCGCCGCGCAGCGCGACTCCGGGGAAGCCGACTGGGGCGAGATCGCTCGCTTGGTCGAGCACATGTCCGGCAGCGGCGTGCCCGTTCTAGGCAACGGCGACATCTTCGCCGCCGCTGACGCCGAGGACATGATGGCCCAGACCGGGTGCGACGGCGTGGTCGTCGGCCGCGGCTGCCTGGGCCGCCCCTGGCTGTTCGCGGAGCTGTCTGCGCAACTGCGCGGTAAGGAACTGCCCGCGCAGCCGACCCTCGGCGAGGTCACCCGCATCATCTACCGGCACGCGGAACTGCTCGCCCAGCACGACGGGGAGCAACGCGCCGCCCGTGACCTGCGCAAACACATGGGCTGGTATCTCCGCGGCTTCCCCGTCGGCGGCGAACTGCGCGCTTCCCTGGCGAAGATCAGTTCGTTGGCGGAGCTGCGGGAAAAACTCGCCCCTTACGCCGAGTCCACTGACTTGGCCGACGACCCAGAGGGCGCCCGAGGCCGGCAGGGGGCGCCGGCGAAGGTCGCGCTTCCCGACGGCTGGCTCGACGACCCGGAGGACGCCACCGTGCCGGAGGGCGCGGAGATCATGCATTCCGGCGGCTGATCCGCGCCCTTGACGGCATGTCGGGCGACGAGCGCCGTTTTACTTTAGGATTACCGCTATGCGTACCGCCTACCGTGAAGAACTCGACGACTTCGCGCATGATTTGATCGTCATGTGCGACACGGTGCGCGCCGTCATGGACAAGGCCTCCGACGCGTTGTTGCGCGGTTCCCTGCACAGCGCCGAAGACGCCTTGTCCCACGAGGACACGCTCGCGGAGATCCGCGCCCGCAGCGAGGAACGGGCGGTCAACTTGTTGGCCTTGGAACACCCGGCGCCCAGTGATCTGCGCCAGGTCATCTCCTCGATCTACATCGTCAACGACTTCGACCGCATGGGCCGGTTGGCCATGCACATCGCCACCACCGCCCGAAAACGCCACCCGCGCACCGCGATCCCGGAGGCGGTCCACGCCTACTTCGTCGAGCTGCACCGCCTGGTCGGTGAGATGTCGGCCACGACCCGCGGCGTGCTGGTGGAGCCGGACACCGACGCGGCCCTCGACTTGGCCGAAGACGACGACGCCGTCGACGAGCTCTACCACCACCTGGTGGCGCTGGTGTCCCGGGAGGACTGGGAGTACTCGAGCAAGGAGGCGGTGGACGTGGCCATGCTCGCGCGCGAATACGAACGCTACGCCGACCACTGCGTGGCGGTGGCCTCCCGGATCGTCTACTTGATCACCGGCATGAAGCCGGAGGACTACCTCGACGAGACCCCCGCCCCGGCGCTGGACACGCCGCAGCGCTTCGAAGAGCTGCGGCGGCGGTACTGGTCCGGGGCGTGACCGCGCCCGGGCCCAACCCCGTCAGCCGCCGAGCCGGACGAGAGTGACCGGCAGGCTGCTCCACCCGCCGACCGGATGAATTTCGCGCACCGCGGCAAGCTGCGCATCTTCCCCCTCCGGATTGCGCACCGACGCGGCCCGCAGCAGCTCAGTGAGGAAGGCCTCCAGCTCCACCATCGACAGCGCCTTACCCGGACAATAATGCGGGCCGGCGCCCCACACGAGGTTCTTGCCCGCGTGCGCCTCCGGGGCGAACCCGTCCGGATTCTCGAACGCCTCCGGGTCACGGTTCGCGGCGGTCCAGTGCAGGCGGACCTGGCTCCCCTCCGGCACCTCCACACCGCCGAGCGTGACCGGGCAGGTGGTCACCCGTCGGTTCGAGACAAACGGCGAATCCCGCCGTAACACCTCGTCGACGATGGCCTCGAACTCCGCGTCGCTGACGCCGACGCGGAGTCGCTCCTGCAGCGGCGGATCGTCCGCCAGCGCCTTCAGCAGCACCCCGATGCAGTAGGACATCGAGCTTAAATCCCCGCCGGTCCAGTTCCGCAGGATGGAGACGACCTCCTCGCGCGTGAGACGACGACCCAGGCTGTCATCCTCGATCAGACGGGAGGTGACGTCCTCACCCGGGGCGGCCAGTTTAGGGACCACCGCCGCGTCAATGATCGCGTCGAACTCCGCGGCCGCGGCGGCGGTGCGCTCCAGCTCACCGGAGCGGGTGGCGTCGTTGTTCTCCTTGACCCACGCCACCAACCTGTCCTCGAGTTCCGGTGCCCACCCCAGCCAGTCCAGCATGGTGCGTACGGCGAAGGTGTCGCCGAGGTCGCCGACGGCGTCGACGGTCACCGTCTCCCCCGTGAGGTGCTCCGCCACCACCTCGCGGGCGACGGCGTGGAAGCCGCCGGAGAGGTTCTGGACCACCGACGCGTCGAGGTAGGTGTCCAGCAGGGTCCGGAATCGCCGGTGCTCTTCGCCGTCCAGACCGTTGGGGATCTGCAGGAAGCGGGACACCACCGAGCTGAAGGTCTCCGCGTCTTCCGCCACCCGCCGGGCCTCCTCGTGGCCGACGACGATCACCTCCCCGCCGGATCCGTGGACGACGGGGCACCCGCGGGCGTGGAGCCCGTCACCGTAGGCGACGGGCTGCGTGGCGGTGGGGTCTGCGGTGGGCAAAGATGCTGCTGGCTGCGGTTCATTCACGGCGTCTCCTGGTCGGGAATATTAAAGCCAACGTTAACGGTTTAAATCTCCCCTCGCCGGAAAGTACGCCGCCCCGCACCTGTGGTCAGGGGCGGGGCGGACGGCGAGGCGACGAGCTGTTAGCCGAAGCGGCCGTTGATGTAATCGTCGGTCTCCTTCATCTCCGGGTTTTCGAAGATGTTCTTGGTGTCGTTGTATTCCACCAGGCGGCCCGGCTTGCCGGTGGCCTCCAGGTTGTAGAAGGCCGTGCGGTCGGAGACGCGGGCGGCCTGCTGCATGTTGTGGGTCACGATCACGATGGTGAAGTCCTTCTTCAACTCGTGGATCAAATCCTCGATCGCCAGGGTGGAGATCGGGTCGAGCGCCGAACACGGTTCGTCCATGAGCAGCACCTCGGGCTGGACTGCGATCGCGCGGGCGATGCACAGACGCTGCTGCTGGCCGCCGGAGAGCCCGCCGCCCGGCTTGTCCAGGCGGTCCTTGACTTCCTCCCACAGGTTGGCCCCGCGCAGGGAACGCTCGGCGACCTCTTTGAGCCGCTTCTTGTTCTTCTCGCCGGAGAGTTTCAGGCCCGCGACGACGTTGTCCTCGATGGACATGGTCGGGAACGGGTTGGCCTTCTGGAAGACCATGCCGATGGTGTTGCGGACGGCGACCGGGTCGACGCCCTTGTCGTAGATGTTGTTGCCGTCGAGCAGGATCTCCCCGTCGACGTAGGCGCCCGGGATGACCTCGTGCATGCGGTTGAGGGTGCGCAGCACGGTGGACTTGCCGCAGCCGGAGGGCCCGATGAAGGCGGTGACTGACTTCGCCGGGATTTCGAGGTTGACGTTCTGCACGGCGTGGAAGTCGCCGTAGTAGATGTCGAGATCCTTGAGAACGAGCTTGGACATCAATGTCTCCTGATGCAAAAAAGTGGTGGGTGTGCGGTTCGGGGTCTACTTCTTGACCGAGTACTTGGCGGCGATCCAGCGGGCCGCGACGTTGAGCAGCGCGATGATGAGCACCAGGGTCAGCGCGGCGCCCCAGAGCTTGTCCAGGGTCGCCGGGGCGGTGCCGGACTTGTACATGTCCAGCATCATCAGCGGCAGGGAGGACTGCGGGCCGTCGAAGAGGTTCCAGTTGATGGCGTTGGTGGAACCCACCAGGACCAGCACCGGGGCGGATTCGCCCATCACGCGCGCGATGGCGAGCATGATGCCGGTGACGATGCCGGAGAGCGCCGTGGGCAGGACGATCTTGTAGATGGTCTTCCACTTTGGCACGCCGAGCGCGTAGGAGGCTTCGCGCAGATCCATCGGCACGACCCGCAGCATCTCTTCGGTGTTGCGCACCACCAGCGGGATCATCAACAGGATCAATGACAGGGCGACGGCGAAGCCGGAACGGTTGAAGCCGAAGGAGGTGATCCAGAACGCGTAGACGAACAGCGCCGCGACGATGGACGGGACGCCGGACAAGATGTCGACCATGAAGGTGGTGATCTTGCCCAGGCGGGAACCGTAGGAGTACTCCACCAGGTAGATCGCGGTGAAGACGCCGATCGGGATCGACACCAGGGAGGCGATCAGGGTCTGCACGACGGTGCCGATGATGGCGTGCAGGGCACCGCCGCCCGGCAGGGACAGCAGCGTGGTGGACTGGTCTTGCGTCCACCATTCGGCGGTGAGGATCGGGCTGAGGCCGCGGGAAATCACGGTCCAGAGCACCCAGACCAGCGGGATCAGCGCGATGAGCATGGTGGCCCACACCAGCACGGAGGCCACGTTGTTGGTGAACTTACGCCGCGGCGAAATATCGATGAAGATGTCGGAGCCGGCGGTCTTCGAGGAGTCGGAGAGAGCGGTAGTCATGATGTTTTCCTCGCCTTCCTTACTTGACCATCGCGCGGGCGATGGTGTTGACGATGAAGGTCAACAGGAACAGCACCAGGCCGGCCGCGATATAGGCGCCCGCACTGATGGGGTTGTTGAACTCGGGGGCGGCGTTGGCGATGGCGGTGGCGAACGTCGAGCCGCCGTCGAACAGCGAGAAGCGGAACTCCGACGACGGGGAGACGACCATGTACAGCGCCATGGTCTCGCCCAGCGCGCGGCCCAGGCCGAGCATCGAGCCGGAGACGTAGCCGGACAGGCCGAACGGCAGCACGGTCATGCGGACGACTTCCCACCGGGTCGCGCCGAGGGCCAAGGCGGCCTCGACCTGGCCGGGCGGGGTCTGGACGAACACTTCGCGGGCGGTGGCGGCGATGATCGGGAGGATCATGATCGCCAGCACGATGCCGCCGGTGAGGATGTTGCGGCCGGTCGCGAACGACGGCGAGTTCGAGTACGTCTCAAAGAGGAAGAAGCCGCCGGCCCAGCCGTGCAGCCACACGTAGAAGTCCGACAGCCACGGGCCCAGCACCTGCCAGCCCCACAGGCCGAACACGATGGACGGCACCGCGGCGAGCATGTCCACCAGGTAGCCCATTGGCTTGACCAGGCGCTTCGGCGCGTAATTCGACAGGAAGATCGCGATGCCCAAAGCAATGGGCATGGCGATGACCAAAGCGATGACCGAGATCAGCACCGTCGAGGCGAACATGTTCGGGATGCCGAACTGCATCGCGTCGAGGTTGTTGGTCTGCCACGGGCCCGTGTAGGTGAAGAAGCCCCACAGTCCGCCCTCGTTACGGGTGAGCGCAGGGATCGACTGGGCGACGAGGTAGAGGCCGATCGCGATGATCAGCACGGTGATCAATGCCGCGGAAGCCGTCGAGAAAAACTCGAAGATGCGGTCGCCCGGGCGCTTGGTCCCGGAGCCGCCCGACTGAATGCGGGTGGCCGGGGTCTGGGGTTCCTCCGGTTGGATGGAGGACCCAATGGTCGCGGTGCTGTTGGCGATGGGCTCGGTGTGCTGTTCCGCGTCCCCGGCGGGGAACGCCGAATTAGGCCGATCGTTGTTAGTCATTAGGTGACAATCCTTTGGAAGTTTAGCGGTTCGCCGACGACGTCATCTCGGCACTGGCTCTAAACGCGCGAGCGCCCCCGGACGCCTAAAAGCGCCGGGGGCGAGCTGGCGCCTACCGAATTTTGTCAGCTCTGGGCTGGCACCAACTCCGTATCACGAAGTCTTATTGGATAGCGTCGATCGCTTCCTGCAGCCGCTCGGCGTGAGCGCCCTCAACCGGGATGAATCCCAGGCTCTCGAGGGTGTCGTCCTGCGACTGCAGGGCGACGGTCAGGAAGTCCTTGACCATGTTCGAGGTCTCCTCGTCGTAGCCTGCGGAGCAGACGATGGAGTACGGGGTCAGGATCAGCGGGTAGGAGCCTTCCTGGGTCTGGGAGAACAGGGCCTCGGTGCTGACGACCATGTCGTTGCCCTCGGTCTCGAACTCCAGGGCGTCCAGGGCGACGCCGACGTTTTCGGCGTTGAGCTCGACCGGACCGGAACCGAAGTCCAGGTTGGCCACGCCCAGGCTCTGCTGCTCAGCGAAGCCCCACTCGACGTAGGTGATGGCGCCCGGGGTGCTGGAGACCTCGCTGGCCACGCCGTTGGAGCCGTTGGCGCCGGCGCCAACGGACTGCGGGAACTGCTGACCGGTGGTGTCCCAGTTCTCCGGGGTCGCGGTGTTGAGGAAGATCTGGAAGTTGTCGGAGGTGCCGGACTCGTCCGAACGGTAGACGACGCTGATGTCCTGGTCCGGGAGCTCGACGCCCTCGTTTTCCTCGGCTATGGCGTCGTCGTTCCAGTTGGTGATCTCGCCGTTGAAGATCTTGGCGACGGTCGGGATCGACAGGTTCAGCCCTTCCTCGACGCCGTCGAGGTTGTAGGCGATGGCGACCGGGCCGATGACCAGCGGGAGGTGCCAGGCGTCGTTGCCTTCGCAACGCTCGGCGGCCTCGGCGACCTGATCCTCCGCCAGCGGGGAGTCGGAGCCCGCGAAGTCGGACTGGCCGGCGATGAAGTTGGTGCGGCCGGAACCGGAACCGGAAGCGGTGTAGGCGAGGGACGCTCCGTCGACGG
>CALZCR010000077.1 GCA_945631445.1 uncultured Corynebacterium sp.
ACGCGCTGGCGATGCTCTTCGCCCTGCAGGGCGCGCCGGACCTGGCGTGGACGCAGACGCTGATCGAAACGGTCATCATGGTGCTGTTCATGCTGGTGCTGCGCAAGCTCCCGGCGGAGGTCGACAAGTCCCAGACCGCCAAGAACCGGCGTCTGCGCGCGTGGCTGGCCATCGCCGTCGGGCTGACCGTCAGCGTCGTCGCCATGTTCGCGATGAACGCCCGCACCGAGTCCCCGATCTCGTCCTACATGCCGGACCTGGCCTACGAGATCAGCCACGGCGCCAACGCCGTCAACGTCATCCTCGTCGACATCCGCGCCTGGGACACCCTCGGCGAAATCTCGGTGCTGGTCATCGCCGCCACCGGCGTGGCCTCCCTGATCTACCGCACCCGCTCCTTCACCCGCGGCTCCCGCCGTCCGACGCTGAGCGTGCGGGGCCGCCGCTGGCTGGCCTCCGGCGTCGAAGGGGAAAAGGCGCAGAACCGCTCCATGATGGTGGACGTGGTCACGCGCCTGCTCTTCCCGACGATGATCGTGCTGTCCCTGTACTTCTTCTTCACCGGCCACAACGCCCCGGGCGGTGGCTTCGCCGGCGGCCTGGTCGCCGCGCTGGCCTTCACCCTGCGCTATATCGCGGGCGGCCGCGCCGAACTCGAAGAAGCCCTGCCCATCGACGCGGGCAAGATCTTGGGCACCGGCCTGATCGCTTCCCTGATCGCGGCTTTCGCCCCGATGTTCTTCGGCGCCCCGCCGTTGACGTCCTACAGCTGGGACATCGTCCTGCCGCTGGTCGGCGACGTGCACGTGCCGTCTGTTCTGCTCTTCGACGCCGGCGTCTACCTCATCGTCGTCGGCCTGATCAAGCACGTCCTCGACTCCATGGGCGGACAGCTCGACCTCGAAGAAGAGGTGCGCAAGCAGCGCGCCCGGGACCGCGCCCGCTCCCTGCAGCGCGCCGCTGAACAGCGCCGCCAGGCCCAGGGCGTGACCGAAGGCCCGATGGCCTCCAGCCCCCGCGGCGCCGGCGGGGTCGCCGGCTCCTCGGCGGCCACCAAGTCCAGGATCGCGGCCGCCGAAGACGCGGCGCGCGACGACGACAACCACGGAAAGGAGGAGCAGTAAATGGAAGCCAACCTCTTCCTCTTACTCGCGTCGGGATCCATGATCGCCGCCGGCGTCTACCTGGTCACTGACCGCGTGCTCACCCGAATTTTGTTGGGCATCCTGCTCATCGGCAACGGCGCCAACCTCCTCATCCTGCAGGCCGGCGGCCCCGCGGGCTCCCCGCCGGTGATGTTCCGCGACAGCGAGATCTACGGGGAGGACCAGGTCGCCGACCCGCTGGCCCAGGCCATGATCCTGACCGCGATCGTCATCTCCATGTCGCTGACCGCGTTCATCCTCGCCCTGATCTACCGCCAATACCGTTACCGCACGGTCGACGTCGTCGAAGACGACGAGGAGGACCAGGCCATCGCGGCGCGTCCGATCTCCGCCGCCGCGGCGCCGGACCACGACGCCTCCGACGACCCGGAAACCGGGCGCATGACCAGCGAAGGCGACTCCTTCGGCCCGAAGTCCTTCGAGGAGCCGGTGAAGGGAGCTCAGGATGACTGATTTCTTGCAGTCGCTCACCGACGCCCTCATCCCCTACATGCCGTACATGATCCCGACGGCGGTGTTGTTGCCGGCTCTGGCCGCCGCGCTCGCGCTGCTGTTGGGCCGCACCCCGGGCGCCCAGCGCTTCGTGGCGCTCGGCTCGCTGACCCTGCTCTCCGTGCTCAGCCTGCTGATGATCGTCATCACCGACTTGGAGGGCATCCAGACCGTCCAGATCGGCGGCTGGGACGCCCCCATCGGCATCACCCTGGTCGCCGACCGCCTGTCGACGACGATGCTGTTCGTCTCTTCCGTCGTCCTGCTCTGCGTCATGTGGTACGCCATCGCCCAAGGCGTGCGCGACGGCGGCAAGGACGAGCCGGTGGCCGTGTTCCTGCCCTCCTACATGTTGCTGAGCATGGGCGTGAACCTGTCCTTCCTGGCCGGCGACCTCTTCAACTTGTACGTCGGCTTCGAGATCTTCCTGGTGGCCTCCTACGTGCTGCTCACCCTGGGCGGCTCGCCCTCCCGCGTGCGCGCCGGCATCGGCTACGTGGTGGTCTCGATGATCTCGTCGATGATCTTCCTCTTCGCCTTGGCGATGGTCTACGCCTCCGTGGGCACCGTCAACATGGCCCATATCGGTGAACGCATGGAAGACGTTCCCGTCGGCACCCGCGCCGCGATCTTCGGCACCCTGCTCGTCGCCTTCGGCATCAAGGCCGCCGTCGTCCCGCTGGACGCGTGGCTCCCGGACGCCTACCCCACCGCACCGTCGCTGGTCACCGCGATCTTCGCGGGCCTGCTGACCAAGGTCGGCGTCTACGCCATCATCCGGATGCGCACCGCCGTGTTCACCGACGGCGTCTTCGACGACCTCTTCTTATGGGTGGGGTTGGTGACCATGATCGTGGGCATCCTCGGCGCCATGGCGCAAAACGACATCAAACGATTGCTGTCGTTTACCCTGGTCAGCCACATCGGCTACATGATCATGGGCATCGGGCTGGGATCCGCGATGGGGCTGTCCGGCGCGATCTTCTACGCCGTGCACCACATCCTGGTGCAGACCGCCCTCTTCCTGGTCGTCGGCCTCATTGAGCGTCAGGCCGGCACCACCTCGCTGCGCCGCCTCGGCTCGTTGATGTACACCGCCCCGCTGATCGCGGTGCTGTACTTCATCCCGGCGATCAACCTCGGCGGCATCCCGCCGTTCTCCGGCTTCATCGGCAAGATCATCCTGCTCGAGGCCGCCGCAGAAAAGGGCACCTGGCTGGCGTGGGTGCTCGTCGCCGGCGCCGTGATCACCTCCCTGCTGACCCTGTACGTCATGGTGCTGGTCTGGTCGAAGGCGTTCTGGCGCGACCGCAAGGACGCCCCCGAAGGCGAAATCGCCACCGCCCGCCCGGCGCCGTTGGCCGACGTCACCGACGAAGTCAACATCAAGGACCGCAAGGACGTGGGCAGACTGCCCTTCGGCATGGTCGCCTCCACCGCCACGTTGATCCTGGCGAGCGTGTCCATCACCGTCCTGGCCGGGCCGATCTCCAGCATCACCTCCCGCGCCGCCGAAAGCGCCCAAGACGCGAACGTGTACCGCACCGCGGTGCTCGGCGAAAACTGGGAGGACGACCCGGGTCGCACGATCGACCAGGAACGTCTCGACGACGGCTCCGACCGCCTCGACGAACGCGAGCACCTGATGTCCGAGTCCACGTCGGGCAACGAGGAGGACCGCTAATGCTCTGGCAAAAATTCACCGCCCGCTTCCACCCCGTGTACCTGATCTGGATCGTGGCGCTGTGGTGCCTGATGATGGGCGAGTTCAACTGGCCCAACCTCGTCGGCGGACTGCTCATCGGCCTGCTGGTCATCTTCGCCCTGCCGCTGCCGGCGATGCCCACCCGCGGCGTCAACGTCAGCTGGCTGCGTCTGCTGGCCTTCATCGGCATCTGGCTCAAGGACCTGGCCTTCGCGTCGGTGAAGGTCTCCTGGTTGGCGCTGCGGCCCGCCGCACCGCCGAAGACCGCCATCCTCAAAGTCCCCATGCGCGTGTCCAACGAGTTCGTCCTGTACTTCGCCACCTGCGCCTATAACCTGCAGCCGGGCGGTTCAGTCTCCGACATCGACATCGCGAACCGCATCTGGACCATCCACGTCCTCGACGCCGACGACGAAGACGACATCGAACGCGAAATCCAGAACGTGCTCGACCTGGAACGCCGCATGATCAAGATTTTCGAAGGAGTCTGACGTGAACGACACACTCTATACCTCGTTTCTCCTGGTGGCGGCGGTTTTCCTCGCGCTGGGGTTTCTCATCATGACCTACCGCATCCTGGTGGGCCCGAACTCGCTGGACCGGATGATCGGCCTCGACGGGTTCATCGCGATGCTCCAGTGCGCCTTGGCCGTCTACATCTGCTGGACGCTGGACACCACCATCGCCAACGCCATGTTGGTCATCGCCTTGCTCGGGTTCATTTCCTCGATCTCGGTCGCGCGCTTTCGCAAGAGGGACGGTAACTAATGAACTGGATACTCATCGCAGACGTCATTTCGCTGGTCTTCATCTTGGCCGGCTCGATCTTCGTCTTCTCCGCCGCCGTCGGCGTCACCCGTTTCAAGGACACCATGTCCGGCATCCACGCGATCACCAAGCCGCAGACGACCGGTCTGCTGTTGGTGGTCACCGGCACGATCATCCGGATCGTCGGTTCCGAGGATTTCTCGGTCGCCGAGCGCGGCGACCTCGGCATCTTGGTCCTGCTCATCCTTTTCGCGTTGATGACCAGCCCGGTCACCGCACAGCGCCTGGGCCGCGTGTCTCGGCGTGAAGCCCTTTACGGGGCGAAGGAGGACATGTCGCGCAACGACGCTCCGGCGGAGCGTCGCGCCCGCACCCGCCGCTAGCCCCACGCACCCCTGCGAATGCCCCGCCTGCAGGCGGGGCATTTTCACTGGGTGGCCGTGGCATGCTGGGACGCATGGAGTCGGCTCTCGCAGGTCTCGTGACGCTGCTGTTTTCCGTGGCGCTCATCGCGGTGGTGAGTATCTCCGTCACCCGGGGCGCGGCCACCGGGCACCTGCCGCGGGGCGGCGGGGCGGGCATCCGGACCCGCCGCACGCAAGCCTCCGACAAAGCGTGGCGGGCGGCCCACACGGCCGCTCTTCCCCTGGTCAACCGCACAGGCTGGGTGGCCGCCGGCGCCGTCGCCGCCGCGATCATCGCGCAGACGCTCCTCGGCGGCATGTGGGGCATGGCCGCGGCAGGGGCTGGCATGGCGCTCGAAGTCGGGGTCCTCCTGGCGGCGGCGCACCGCGCCGACCGGGCAGCCCGCGCCGCTGAAGGCCGGTAGCCGACGAATGGCCAGCGAGTCGCCTTCGCCCCGGCTACTGTGAGCGCATGACCACCGCTTCTTCCGGGACAAGCGCGCAACGCACCGACCGGGGCACCGTAGTGTCCTGGGGATTGTGGGACTGGGGTTCCGCCGCGCTCAACGCGGTGCTGATCACCTTCATCTTCTCCGTCTACCTGACGGACTCCGTCGGCCAGAACCTCGACGACTCCGTCACCGTCCTCGGCGGGGAGATCTCCGCCACCCCGGCGCAGTGGTACGGCTGGGCGATGGGCGCCGCGGGCTTGGCCATCGCGCTGATCGCCCCCGTGATGGGACAGCGTGCCGACGTCCGCGGCGCCCGCCGCCGTTCCGTGGGGGTGTGGACCGGTGTCACGGTGGCGTTGATGGCGCTGCTGGCGTTGATCAGAAACGACGACCAGGTGTATTTCTGGTTGGGCATCGGCATTCTGGCGGCCGCGTCGGTGACTTTTGAATTCGCCGAGGTCAACTACTTCGCCATGCTCAAGCAGATCTCGACGCGGGATACCGTGGGCAAGGTCTCCGGGTTCGGCTGGGCCATGGGGTATGTCGGCGGCATCGTGTTGTTGTTGGCCTGCTACGTCGGTTTCGTCGCCGGGGAGGGAGAGACCCGGGGCGCGCTGAACCTGCCGGTGGCCGGGGGTTTCAACATCCGCATGGTGGCGTTGTTCGCCGCGGCCTGGTTTTTCGTCTTCGCTCTGCCCGTGCTGTTTCGGGTCCCGGAGATCGCGCCCAGCGGCCAGGCCCGGACCGGGTTCCTCGATTCCTACCGCACGCTGATCAGGGATGTCCGCGCGTTGTGGCGCACGGACCGCAACTCGGTGTTTTTCCTGCTGTCCTCCGCCGTGTACCGCGACGGCCTGGCCGGGGTGTTCACTTTCGGGGCGATCCTGGCGGTCAGCGTCTACGGGCTCGACGCCGGGGACGTGTTGCTCTTCGGCGTCGCGGCGAACGTGTTCAGCGCGCTCGGCGCCTTGGCCGGCGGGTGGTTCGACGACAGGCTCGGTCCGAAACCGGTGATCGTGTTCTCGTTGAGCGCCATGGTCGCCACGGCCGCCGCGCTCTTCGTCGTGCAGGGCCCGGCGATGTTCTGGGTGTTCGGGTTGATCCTGTGCTTGTTCGTCGGCCCGGCGCAGTCCGCGTCGCGCAGCTTCTTGTCGCGGATCAGCCCCGCGGGCCGGGACGGGCAGCTATTCGGCCTGTACGTCACCACGGGCCGGGCCGTGAGCTGGCTGACCCCGCTGATGTTCGGTTGGTTCGTGGGCATCTTCGGCGACGACCGGGCGGGGATCATCGGCATCGGCCTGGTGCTGCTCGTAGGCGGAGCGTTGTTGCTCGGGGTGCGACGCCCGGACCCGTCCTAGAAACGTGTCCGAAGTCTCCATAACTTAGAGCGATTAATGAGATAATGGAGCCATGAGCACCCAGAACGATTACACCGAGTCCCTGTCCACCGAGGCCGCCCTCGAGCGGCTGTCCACCAAGACGCTCGGCCGCCTGGTCGTGCGCAGCGGGGAAGACGTCGAGCTGTTCCCGTTGAACTACACCGTCCACGACGGCAAGATCTTCTTCCGCACCGCGGAGGGAACGAAGCTCTTCCACCTCGCCTTCCACAAGGACGTCCTCTTCGAGGCCGATGACGCGGACCTGGATGAAAGCGTCGCCTGGTCGGTCATCGTCAAGGGCGAGGCCCGTATCCTGACGTCGCATTCCGAGGTGTTGGCCGCGGAGGACCTGCCCTTGAAGCCGTGGACGCCGTCGCTGAAGTACAACTTCGTCGAGATCACCCCGCGGGAAGTGTCCGGCCGCGTGTTCCGCCTGGGCGAGGAACCGCAGCGCTTCTGATGGTTTCCGCGGATGAGCCCGACATCCGCCGCTATCTGGCAGAGCTGCAGGCGGCGGTCGGCGCGGAGAGATCGACACGGAGGATTTCGACGCCCTCGCCGAGGAGGCCCTGCAGCGTGCCGAACGCGGTGAGCCCCTCCGCCCGCCGACGATGGACGCTCCCCCTCCCGGGAGCCTGCGCCGCCGGAGCGTCCGCCCGACCCGCAACCCGCGCGCCCGCCGCATCCTGACGGGTTTTTTCATTTTCTGGGCCGCGGCGTTCCTCCTCAACGTCACGGTGCTGGCGGTGTTGTCCGTCTCTGCCGGGGCCATCTACTTCTGGCCGCTGGGCATCGGGTTTCCGGGCACGCTGTTGCTGATCGTGTGGCTGATCGTCGGATTCGACCGGCCCGAAACCTAGTTTCCGGCCGAGCCGTACCCGCCGCCACCCGCAGTCTGGATGGACACGCTGTCGCCTTCGCCC
>CALZCR010000078.1 GCA_945631445.1 uncultured Corynebacterium sp.
AGGTGTCCGTGGCCCCGCCATCCTCAGCAGAGGCGACGCCGACACCGGCAGCGGAGACGGTCAGAGCAGTGGCAGCGGCGATGAGGCCCTTACGAAGGTTCATGTGCAATCCAATCGGGAAGCGAGGAGGGGAGGAACGGATCGAATGTTACTCAACCGGAATGAAACAAGCAACGAAATCTCAGGAAATGTTTAAGTTTCGGTCACTTTTGCACAGCCGGTTACCACCCTCAGTTACGCCACGTCAGCGGATTCGATACGAACTTCCTCGGCCGGGGCGCCGTCGCCCATGCCGCCCTGCACACCGGTCTCCGCGATGGAATCCAGCGTCGCCAAGCCCTCCTCGGAGATCTGGCCGAAGTAGGTGTAGTTCGGCTGCAGCGGGGAGTCGTCGTAATTGAGGAAGAACTGGGAGCCGTTGGTGTCCGGGCCAGCGTTGGCCATGGCGATGGAGCCGCGCGGGTAGACGATCGGGCTGCTGGTGTCCTCGGCCTCATCGGTCGGGTACTCGTTCGGGAACTCGAAGCCCGGGCCGCTGGCGCCGGTGCCGGTCGGGTCGCCGCACTGCAGGACATACAGTCCGGAGGTGGTCAGGCGGTGGCAGACGGTGTCGTCGTAGAAACCTTCGTCCGCGAGGTGCTCGACCGCGTTGACGGTGCACGGGGCGACGGTGCGGTCGAGTTCCATGCCGATCTCGCCCTGGTTGGTGGTCAGGTTCACCGTGACGGTGCCCTCCGCGGAAATATCCTCGGTCGGCGGGAGGGTCGCGCCGTTGGTGTCTTCGCCGGTCTCCTCGTAGGTGCAGGACACCGTCGCCGGCAGCGCCTCATTGCGCTCCATCGACAGCACCTGGAAATCTTCCTGCTCCGGGGTGGGGGCGGCGGTGGTCTCGTCGTCGGCCACGACGGTTTCATCGCCGGGCTGGGTCGCCAGGTACAGGATGCCGCCGGCGATGGCCAGGATGATGACGGCGGCCGCGGCCGCGACGATCCAGGGGCCACGCTTCTGCTTCCGGTCGCGGGCCTTCAGTTCTTTTGCGAGGCTGTTGAGCGCCTGTTGTCCGCGCTCTTTGTTGCTGCTCACCTGAATGTTTTCCTCACCTGATCGATCGGGGTACTGACGCCGGCCGAAATACGGTGCAGGCGCCAGAGGGGGCTGCCGGGTAATTCTAGCGGGCGGAGCGGCAGACAGCGGAGGAGAGGGCGGGCCGATGCGAAACTCACTAAGGTAGTGGGCATGGCTAACGTTAAATTTTCTGATGATCCCACCACCACCGTCGGCGAGCTGCCTGCCGTCGGCGCGCACCTGCCTTCTTTTGAGCTGACCGACGGCGAGCTCGGGGAGTTCTCCGCCGAGAAGTTCGCCGGAAAGCGCCTGGTGCTGAACATTTTCCCGTCCCTGGACACCGGCGTGTGCGCCGCCTCCGTCCGCGAGTTCAACAACCGCGCCGCTGACCTGGACAACACCGTCGTGCTCGGCGTGTCCAAGGATCTGCCGTTCGCACAGGCCCGCTTCGTGGGCGACGAGGGCATCGGCGACGTCACCATGGGCTCCGCCTTCCGTTCCTCCTTCGGCGAGGACTTCGGCGTGACTCTCGAGGGCTCCCCGTTGAAGGGCCTGCTGTCCCGCGCGGTCGTGGTCACCGACGCGAACCACCAGGTCGTCTACACCGAGTTGCTCGAGGAAATCACCCAGGAACCGAACTACGACGCGGCCGTTAACGCCCTGAAGCAACGCTTTCGCCGGCGTCGTCACGCACGACGCCTGCCCCGCCCAGTCGCCGACCGTTTCGCGGTCGTCGGCTGGGCGTTAGACTTACCGGCCATGAAGCTCTCGGGATTTGCCGCCGGACCTTATAAAACAAACACCTACCTGCTGGAGAACGACGGCGCGGTAGCCGTCGTCGACCCCGGCATGCACACCCACGACCGGATCGTCGCCCACCTCAGCGAAAATTCCCTGACGCTGGAAGCGATCATCCTCACCCACGGCCACCTCGATCACACCCGCGACGCCGGGGATCTGGCGCGGCGTTTTAGCGTGCCCGTCCACATCCACCCCGAGGACGCCTTCATGCTCGAGGCCGGCAAAGGCGGTTCGCCGCAGACCCGCGCGATGTTCGACGCAGACAAGATGACCCCGGTCGACGACGTGCGCGAGCTGGTGGCGGGGGAGACGGCCACCTTCGTCGGCCACGACTTCGAGGTGCTCCATGCTCCGGGGCACTCGCCGGGCTCGGTGCTGCTGGTGGCCGAGGAGTTCGCGATCGTCGGCGACGTGGTGTTCCGCGGCTCCATCGGACGCACGGACCTGGCCTTCTCCGACCCGGCGGCGATGGACGCGACCTTGCGCGGCCCGGTGTGGGGGCTGGCGGACTCGCTGGCCCTGCTGCCCGGCCACGGGCCGACGACGACCATGCGGGCGGAGCGGGTCAGCAACCCCTTCCTGACCTCCGTGGGGCAATGACCTGGTCGGCCCGACATACGGGGTAGAATGAGCGCCCGTGAGCGACAAGCAGAAATTCCAGGCCCTGTCGGCGCCCAAGGGCGTGCCCGACTACGTTCCTCCGACTTCCGCGACCTTCCTCGCGGTGCGCGACGAGTTCGTGCGCCAGGCCCATCTGGCCGGCTTCCAGCACATTGAGTTGCCGATTTTCGAGGACACGAGCCTGTTCGCCCGCGGCGTCGGCGAATCCACCGACGTGGTCTCCAAGGAAATGTACACCTTCGCCGACCGCGGAGAACGCTCCGTCACCCTGCGCCCGGAGGGCACCGCGGGCGTCATGCGCGCGGTCATCCAGCACAACCTGGACCGCGGCCAGCTGCCCGTGAAGCTGAACTACTACGGACCCTTCTTCCGCTACGAGCGCCCGCAGGCCGGCCGTTACCGCCAGCTGCAGCAGGTCGGCGTCGAGGCCATCGGCGTGGATGATCCGGCGCTGGACGCGGAGATCATCGCGCTGGCGGATCGTTCCTACCGCAGCCTCGGTCTGAACGGTTTCCGCCTGGAGCTGACCAGCCTGGGCGACGAAAACTGCCGCCCGGCCTACCGGGAGGCCCTGCAGCAGTTCCTCTTCGACCTGCCGTTGGACGAGGAAACCCGCACGCGGGCGGAGATCAACCCCCTGCGCGTCTTGGACGACAAGCGCGAAGAAGTCCGCGAAATGACCGCCGACGCCCCCCTGATGCGCGATCACCTCTGCGACGACTGCCGCGCGCACTTCGACACGGTGCTGGGCCTGCTCGACGACATGGGCGTCGCCTACGAGCTCAACCCGCGCATGGTCCGCGGCCTGGATTATTACACGAAGACCACCTTCGAGTTCGTCCACGACGGTCTCGGCGCCCAGTCCGGCATCGGTGGCGGCGGCCGCTACGACGGTCTGATGTCGCAGCTCGGCGGCCAGGACTTGTCCGGCATCGGCTACGGACTGGGCGTCGACCGCACGGTCCTCGCACTGGAGGCGGAAGGGGTTTCCCTCGCCGCCGCGGAGCGCCGCGTCGAGGTCTACGGCGTCGCCTTGGGCGCCGACGCCAAGCGCCGCATGGCGCTGCTCATCGACGAGCTGCGCACCGCGGGGATCACCGCCGACATGGCCTACGGCGACCGCGGGCTCAAGGGCGCGATGAAGGGCGCCAACCGCGCCGGCGCCCGCCTGGCCTTGGTGCTCGGCGAGTCCGAGCTGGAGGCCGGCACCGTCTCCGTCAAGGACATGATGGAGCAGTCCCAGCAGCCGGTGGCGCTGGCTGACGTGGTCACCGCCATCAAGGCGGCCCTGTCCGAGTAGCCGGACGCAGTTTTCGAGAAACGCCGCCCATCCTCGCTTTCGTGGGGATGGGCGGCGTTTATTTCCTGCCGTCGTCTAGCGGTTGCGGATGCGGTCGCGCGCTTCCGCGATGACCTTCAGCTGCTGTTCCGCCACGCCGGCGGTGACGATCGGGTTGTCGGCGAAGGTGGCGAAGCCGCAGTCCGTGTTCAGCAGGACACGCTCTTGGCCGAAGGCGTCGATGGCGCGGTCGATACGGGCGACGACGTCATCGACTGCGTCGACGTCGGCGATCTTCTGGTTGACCACGCCGACGCCGATGCGCTGATCGTCGCGCAACCCGGCCAGCGCGGAGAGTTCCCCGGCGCGCGGGGTGCACAACTCCAGCAGCAGGTTTTCCACGTTGAGGGAGCTCAACAGCGGAATGAGCGGGCGGTAGTCGCCGGAGAGCGCCGCGGACTCATCGGCGGTCCAGTTGCCGCGGCAGACGTGCACGCCCAGTCGCTGCGCGGGGAACCCGGCGGTGACTTCCTGCAGCAGCCCTTGGGCGAAGTCCAGCTCGGGGGCGGTTTCGCCGCGTTCGCCGAGGGCGCCGCACATGAAGGTGCGCCCGCCTTGGCCGGCCTGGCCGTAGAGGACCTCGGTCAAAACCGGCTCGTCGAGCTGGATGAGCACGGTGCCGGCCGCCAGCAGATCGTGGATCTCTTCGCGGAGGATGCGCACGACGTCGCGGGCGAGTTCTTCCCGGTCGAGGTAGGCACGGTCGGAGACGCACTCCATCCACATGGTGCGCGCCAAGAGGTAGGGCCCGGGCAGGCTGACCTTGACCGGCTTATCGGTCAGGCTCTGGGCGAAAGTCACCTCCGGGACGACGAGCGGGGTGTCGCGGCCGAGCGGGCCGAAGACGGCCGGGTGGCGGACCTCGCCGGCGGGGACATCGAGTGCACGCAGTTCTTGCTCGAACTCGACGGGGTCATCGACGTAGGGAAGCAGGTCGGTGATCGGGATGAGCTGGCAGTTTTGCAGCAGGCCGGCGACGAAGCTGGAGTAGTTGTCGCGGCGCTGCTCGCCGTCGGTGACCACGTCGACGCCGGCCCGTTCTTGGGCGGCGACGGCCAGCCGCACCGCGTCGTCGGCGGTTTCGTTGAACTCGGCGTCGCTGATCTGTCCCTCGAGGTGCTTGTGCAGGGCGTCGAGAAGCCAGCGCGGGCGCGGCCAGCTGCCCATCGGCAGCACGGACAGCGGCTCCAGCCGCGGGGCGGGGGAGGGCTCCGGGAAAGAGGTGGGGATGTGCGGGGTGACGATTTCTTGCGTCACTTCCATTTGGGGCTTTTTGCGCTTTTTAGTTTTCTTGGCCGTCACGGGCTCGGGCGCCGGGTCGACGGGAGGCGTGGTGGGGGTGGCTGCCGGTGCGGTGGCCTCGGGTGTGTGGAAAGGACCCTTGCTGACGAGGAAACGCCATTTTTCTTCGTCTTTGTGCACGTTGACCAGCTCGTTGCGGGTCAGGCGGCACCAGGAGGGAAGGTCGTCTTCGACGGTGGAGTCGTAGGAGATGATTTCCAGCAGGTCGCCCGGCTGCAGGGGATCGATGTGTTTTCTGATCAAAAGGAGCAGTCCGTTACCGCAGTCGAGGTCACCGCCGTTGAAGCTGGTGTTCGGTGGGTACGGGTGCACGGTCGTCTCAGACATGAATCGTCGATCCCCTTTCGCTGGGTGTGGGTGGGCTGTGCTTAGTAGGTGATGGAGGGGGTGCCGTCGGCGAGGAACTCGACGAGCTTAGCGCCGCCCACGACCTGGGCGCCCTCGACGAGGTCTTCTTCGGTGTAGCCGCGCTTCTTGATGCAGGGCGAGCACACGTAGAGGGAGCCGCCGGCCTCCAGGTAGTTGCCCAACAGCTCGCGAAGCGGGGCGAAGCCTTCTTCGTGGATGTCGTCCGCGTAGCCCTTGACCGCCAGGCGCACGCCTTCGGTAGACAGGAAGACCATGGTCTCCTGGTCGGAGCCGACGGCGGCGTTGGCGATGACGAAACCGACGGTGGCGCGGTCGGTGTCGTTTTTGCCGTTAGTGATGGAGACGCAGAATTTTCCGGTGGACATGGTGAGTTACTCCTCTTTTCGACGAATGAAATAAACAGGGGGTTCGTGCTCGATCAGCGTGTGTCCCGTCAGCCGACACCAGGCCGGGAGGTCTAGGCGGACCCCGGGGTCCGTGGCGGTGAGCTTGACTACGCCACCGGCAGGGACGTCTTTCTGGAGCAGCAGCTTGAGCTTGACTACCAACTCGCCGCAGCCCATGTCTCCGGCGTCCCAGGCGAGGTCGTGTGTCATGTGCGGTGCTCCTATGCGGGGTTGGGAAACGAGGGAGCGAGGTCGGTAAATTAAGCTCCCTGTCCAAGTTAGCCGTAATTTCTTTTACAGGCACCAATGCCCGGGCAGTGCGCTGGGGCGCTGTCCGGGCATTCGGGGGCGTCGGGGCGGGTCGGGTTATGTGCCGGGGGTGCCGTCGAGTCCCTTGAGCATCTCTGCGAACGGGGTGATCTCGTCGTCGGCGTCGAGCACGCCGGTCTTGCGGCGGCGCTCGGTGCCCTGGCCTTCGGCTGTGACGCCGCCGAGGCCGCCGACGGCGCTGGCGGAGTCGACCATCATGTCGGCGAGTTCTCCGGCTGCGCGGTGGACGCGGCGTTCGAAGGCGGCGCCTTCGGAGCTGCCGAAGTCCTCGGTGGCGGCGAAGAGGCTGGTGGGGACGATCCGCGAGCGCAGGTAGACCAGCAGCGGGCGCACGGCGTATTCCAGGACCAGGGAGTGGCGGGCGCTGCCGGCGGTGGCGGCGATGATCGTGGGCATGCCGTTGAGGGCGTCCTGGTCCAAGACGTCGAAGAACATCTTGAACAGGCCGGAGTAGCTGGCCTGGAAGACGGGAGTGACGGTGACGAGGCCGTCGGCGGCCGAGAGGTCCTGCTTGATCTCGTCGAGGCGCTGCGTGGACATGCCGGTCGACATGACGTGGGCGAGGTCGTTGATGATCTCGCGCAATTCGACGACCTTGACCTCCAGCGCTTCGCCCCGGGCGGTCACGGCGGTGGTGACGGCGTCCGAGATCCGGTCGGCGACCTGGCGGGTGCTCGACGGGTTGGACAGTCCGGCCGTGACGACCATGAGTGTGCGCATTTCTTCCCCTATACCTGCTTGAAAATTCAATCTAGACTGCTCTGTACAAAGCTACCATACGGAGCTGTCGGGCTAAATCGTGTAGCTGTCCTGGATGCCGTCGGCGCCCGGCGAAACCCGGAAGTGCGGGTGGTCGCGCTCGGCACTCAGCGAGGCGTGGGTCGGCGGGCCGGAGGGGACGTGCTCCGGACGGCGGGCGGCCATGCGCTTGCGCAGTTCCGGCACGACCTGGGTGCCCAGGATCTCGATCTGGCGCAGGACGGTCTCCAACGGCA
>CALZCR010000079.1 GCA_945631445.1 uncultured Corynebacterium sp.
ACCGACACCCTCGGCCACCCCAACGGCACCAGGGGGCGGCACTTGTCTCCCGGGGTGCCCTTGGTGCGCGACACCCCCACCGCGGGGGACGCCCTCACGGCGCTGCGGGCGCAAAACGACCGGGTGGAGACGATCTACACCGTCCCCGTGGTCACCGACGACCGCAAACTCGTCGGCGTCACCAGCCTGCGCCAGCTGCTCATGGCGGAGGCGGACGAGCTGGTGGCCAGCCTGATGGACCGGCCCATCTACGCCCACACCAGCGACGAGGACGAGGAAACCGCCCGCTGGTTCCTGGCCCTGGACCTGCTGGCCCTGCCCGTGGTCGACGACTCCACCCGGCTGGTCGGCCTGTTTACCATCGACGACGCCGTCGACATCATCGAAGACGCCGACAACGAAGACACCGCCCGCTCCGGCGGCGCTGAGCCACTGCAGCAGCCCTACCTGGCCACCCCGGTGTGGCGGCTGGTGCGCTCCCGCATCGTCTGGCTGGGCGTGCTGGCGGTCTCCGCGCTGCTGACCGTCAGCGTGCTCGACGCCTTCGAGGACGCCCTCGCCGCGGCGGTGGTGCTCAGCCTGTTCATCCCCCTGATCACCGGCACCGGCGGCAACACCGGCAACCAGGCGGCCACCACCGTCACCCGCTCCCTGGCCTTGGGCGAGGTGCGCAAACGGGACGTGCTGCCCGTGATGTGGCGTGAAACCCGCGTGGGCCTGTTGCTCGGGGCGATGCTGGGCGTGTTCTTCGGCGTCCTGCTGGGGATCTTCTACGGCGCCCCCATCGGGCTGGTGCTGGGAGTGACGCTGTTTGCGGTGTGCACCCTGGCCGCGACCGTCGGCGGCATCATGCCGCTGGTGGCCAAGGCCGTGGGCGCGGACCCGGCGGTCTTCTCCAATCCATTCATCACCACCTTCGTGGACGCGGCGGGGCTGATCATCTACTTCCTCATCGCCAAGGCGGTCCTGGGCGTGTGACGATCGTGTGAAAAGGCGCTCTGCCACGGGTTTTGGGGAAAACCCGGCCGCGGTGTAACGTTATATCTCGTTGCACACACAGTGTGCGGCAGGTCAGCGCCCGTAGCTCAACGGATAGAGCATCTGACTACGGATCAGAAGGCTGGGGGTTCGAATCCCTCCGGGCGCACCACCTGAAAATCTCGCGGCACCGTGTTTACGGGCCGCGAGATTTTTGCTTTGTGCGGGGCTGGGCCACTCGCCGGCCGTTCTGCAGCCGCAGAACAGCCGGCGGCGATCCGTCAGTAGATCTCGATGCGCCCGCCCAGATCCTCGGTCTGCGACAACTGGCGCACCCACCCGGGACCGCCCGGATGCAGGCGCAGCACGGGACGGGAGGAAATCTTGATGGGGGAGACGGACTCCTCCCGCGCCCCGGAACGGGCCTCCAGGCGGGTGCGCGCCCGGTGGCCGCTCTCGACGAGCTCGGCCACGGACGGGGTCTCCTGGGCCAGCGACGCGCGGGCCTGCTGCAGCAGCTCAATGGCCTCATCCAGCGCACTGACGAGCGCCTCGGAGTTGGACTCGCACATCGCGCGCTGCAACTCCGGCTCGGTGCCGGCGACCCGGGTGGCGTCCTTGAAGGAACCGGCGGCCAGGGACTGCGCCAAAGTACCGCCGTTGTCGCCGACCACGGACAAGGTGTTCGCCAGCACGTGCGGCAGATGCGACACCCGTGCGACGGCGGCGTCGTGGTTGGCCACCCGCGTCGGGATGGCCTCGGCCTTGGTGTTGATGATCATGCGCACCACGTCCGAGAACAGGTCGGTCCAGCTTTGCGGGACCCGCTGGCCGGCTTCCTCGAGCTCGGCGGCGTAATCGTAGGTGACCACCCAGGCGGCGCGGTGGAACAAGCCGCCGTGGGAGGCCTTCCAGCCGGAGAACTCCGTTCCGGCCATGGGATGCCCGCCGACGTAGCGGGACTCCAGGCCACGGGCCTTGATGGCCTCGTACACCGGGGTCTTGACGCTGACGACGTCGGTGATGCCGCACGACGGGGCATGTTCGGCGACGGCGTCGAGGATGGCCTCGACCGCGCCCATGGGCACGGCGATGACCACCAACGCGGCGTCTTCTTCGGCACGGGACAGGGCCTTGTCCAGATTATCGGTGGCCTCGAACCCCTCTTTGACGGCGGCGCGCATGCCCGACGTCGACTGGGTGTAACCGTAGGCCGGGTGCCCGGCCGCGACGAGATCGCGCAACAGCGACCCCCCGATCAGACCGAGGCCGATAATACAGATGGGGCGGGTTACGTCTCTGTAAGTCACAGTGTCAAGTATGCCCCATTCCGACTAAGGTTACCCCCATGGAAAATGAAGGAACCGGCGTAAGCTTCGCCGTCACGGTCGCTCGCGGGGAAAACGCGTGGCAGGTGCGCTCGTTCCGGGACGAGTTCACGGACCCGCAGGTGGCCGTCGACGCCGTCCGCAACCTGCGCAGCGAGGGCGCGGCGTTCGCCATGTTGTGCGTGGACGACGACTATTTCGTCATCGTGCGCCCGCACCCCGCCCGGGACATGTTTTTGCTCTCGGACGCGACGATGGCCGTCGACGACGACTTCGCGGCCGACGTCCTCGACCTGGTCGAGGCGGAGATCCCCGACCTGGATCCGGAAGAGCTCGACGAGATCGACGGGTGGCCGGACGGCGACTTCGAGGTGCTCGAGGACTTGGGCCTGAGCGAAGAGGTGCTGGGGGTGCTCGCCGACGACCAGGAGGCCTGGCCGTCTGAGCAGCTCATGCGCATCGCCGAGGAGCTCGGTTTCGGCGAGGAGCTGGCCGAGGCCACCGGCCTGGACCGGTGACGCTGCCGCGGCCGACCGGACTGTTGCGGGCGGAAGCCCGCATGCGTCGGGCGCTGGAGATCGCGCGCACGCGCACCCCGGCCGGCGACATCCCGGTCGGCGCCGTCATTTACGGCCCCGACGGTGAGGAGCTGGGGTGGGGGACCAACCGTCGCGAAGCGGACCTCGATCCCACCGCGCACGCCGAGGTCGTCGCGATCCGCCGGGCCGTCGCCGCCTACGGGGACGGCTGGCGGCTGACGGACTGTGAAATCGTGGTCACCCTGGAGCCGTGCGCCATGTGCGCCGGGGCGTTGGTGGGCGCACGGATCGCCTCGATCGTCTACGGCGCCGCCGAACCGAACACCGGCGCCTGCGGATCCTGGGTGGAGGTTCCGCGCGCGCCCGGGGCGTTATTCGTGCCGCAGGTGCGCGGTGGCGTGCTCGTCGAGGAGACCGCCAGTCTTCTCACAGACTTTTTTGGTGGGCTGCGCGGCTGAACGTCGCTACGATGGTGGGTAGCAGTGTGATACGCGACACGAAAGGATCCGCCATGAGCTTTCTGGATAAAGCCAAGAACGCGGCGCGCAACCTCGACAAGGACAAGCTCCACGAGGCCGTCGACAAGGTGCAAGACAAGATCGGCAACGAGCAGATCAACAAGAAGATCGACGGCGTGCAGGAAAAGCTGGGCCACTCCGGAAACCGGGACGCCCAGAGCCGCGACCAGCAGGATCCGCAGCGTGGCGGCGGGGTCGGCGGGGCGCACAGCCCGAAGGACGACCGCGCCGATGACCCGGAAAGCGGATAACGCTCAGGTCACGATTTGCCTCGCCGACGGCACGAGACCGCCACGATAGTTACCGTGGGAAGAGTAAGCCACCACTGAGAAAGAAGGGGAAAGACATGTCCAACGATTTCCAGAACAAGGCCAAGGAAATGGGCGGCCGCGCCAAGGAAGCCTTCGGCGCCGTCACCGACAACGAGAAGACCAAGAACGAGGGCAAGGCGGACCAGACCGAGTCCCAGGCCAAGCAGAAGATGGAAGAGGCCGGCGACAAGGTCAAGGAGCAGAAGGACAAGCTCCTCGGCTCCGTCCAGGACGCCAAGGACGACAAGTAGCAGGCGATTTGGTTGCCTCCGTGGCACTCCACTAAAGTTTCTCCACGGTGGCGTGTCCGAGCGGCCGAAGGTTCTCGACTCGAAATCGAGTGTGGGTAAAACCACCGAGGGTTCAAATCCCTCCGCCACCGCCATACCGAATCCCCGGTCCCAGATGATGGGCCCGGGGATTCGGCATTTACACGTGGGCGCGCACTATCACTAAACTGCGAAGGGTAGCGCCCAGCCCGGGCCGTCGGGCATCACAATCGCAGGGAGTAAGCGAGCACAGTGGCACAAATCCTTTTTCGACTCGGCCGGTGGTCCTTCCGTCGCAAATGGACGGTCCTGACCTCGTGGCTGCTGATCCTCGCCGGCGTGCTCACTGCGGCGTTGACGCTGTCGCGCCCCTTCACCACCGAATTCGCCATCTCCGGCACCCCGGCGATCGACGCGATCTCCACCCTCGACGAGAAATTCCCCGGCGCGGGCGACTCCATCAACGCCGCCAGCGTCAACATCGTCTTCCACGTCCCCGAGGGGCAGTCCGTCGCCGACCCCGAGAACATGGACGCCATCGACGACGTGGTCGCCTACCTCGAGGACGGCCTCGGCGACGAGCTGACCGGCACCGAGCGTTTCGGCAACCCCGTGGAAGTCTCGCCTGCGCTGCAGGAGACGGTCATCGAGACCGAGACGTCCATGGGCCTGCCGGAGGAGACCGCCCGGGTCGACGCGGAGAACGTCGCGATGGTCTCCGACGACGAGCGGATCGCCTACACCACCTTCACCATCGACGTGGAAAGCGCCCAGGCCGTCACCGACGAACACCGCCAGGTGGTCAACGAGGCCATGGACTTAGGCCGCGAGCAGGGCATGCAGGTCGAGGCCGGCGGCCCGGGCTTCGGCGATCCGATCGTGATCAAGACCACCAGCGAGATCATCGGCCTGATCTTCGCTTTCATCGTCTTGATCATCACCTTCGGCTCCGTGGCTGCGGCGGTGATGCCGGTGATCACCGCCGTGATCGGCGTGGGCATCGGCGTGCTGCTGATCGTCACCTCCACCCAGTGGATCGAACTCAACAACATCACCCCGGTGCTGGCCGTGATGATCGGCCTGGCCGTGGGCATCGACTACTCGCTGTTCATTTTGTCGCGCTACCGCGACGAGAGAAAACGCATGCCCGCCGAAGAGGCCGCCGGCATGGCGGCCGGCACCGCGGGTTCCTCAGTGGTCTTCGCGGGCGCCACCGTGTTCGTGGCGCTGGCGGCCCTGGCCATCGTCAACATCGAGTTCCTCACCTGGATGGGCCTGTCGGCGGCCGTGACCGTGGCGATCGCGGTGCTGGTCGCGTTGACCCTGACCCCGGCCCTGCTGGGCATCTTCGGCAACAAGGCTTTCGCGCTCAAGGCCCCCGGCATGGCCGGCAACCCCTGGCGCAAGGGCGGCCCGCCGCGGATGCAGGGAGAGGCTATGGGCACCAAGTGGGTGAAATTCGTCCACCGCTTCCCGGCCCTGGTCGTCGCCGTCGTGGTCTTAGGCCTCGGCGCGATGTCGATCCCCACCCTGAACCTGGAGATGTCCCTGCCGTCGGACTCGACGTCGAACAAGGACACCACCCAGCGCAAGTCCGCCGACCTCATGGCCGAAGGCTTCGGCGACGGCGTGAACTCGCCTTTCCTGGTCATCGTCGACGCCGAGGACGCGAACCCGGAAGCACCGGCGCTGACCCCGCTGATGCAGGCGCAGTCAGCCATGGCGGGCGACGCCCCGGACGCGCCGACGGAGCAGGAGATCGCCGCGACCTCGTCGTTCCTGTACACCGTGAGCAAGATGCAGTCCGTGGGCGGCGTCAAGCACGCCCAGCTGATCGCCGCCAGCGAGGACGGCACCGCCGCCCAGATCCTGGTCACCCCGTTCACCGGACCGGACGAGCAAGTCACCGTCGAGGTCGCCCACGCCCTGCGCGCCCAAGGCGAGGAAGTCACCGACGCCACCGGCGCGACCATCGGCCTGACCGGGCTGACCGCGGTGCAGATGGACATCACCGAGCGCCTCGGCGGGGCGATGCCGCTGTACCTGTCCATCGTGGTGGGCCTGGCGATCGTCCTGCTGCTGCTGGTGTTCCGTTCCATCATGGTGCCGGTGGTCGCGGGCCTGGGCTTCCTGCTGTCGGTGGGCGCGGCCTTCGGCCTGACCGTCCTGGTCTGGCAGGAAGGGCTGTGGGGCCTGGTGAATACCCCGGCGCCGCTGATTTCCTTCATGCCGATCTTCCTGATCGGCGTGACCTTCGGCCTGGCCATGGACTACCAGGTCTTCCTGGTCACCCGCATGCGCGAGCACTACGCCAAGAGCGGCGGCAGATCCACCCCGGGATCGAAGTACAACGCGGTGGAGGAGTCCGTCATCGTCGGCTTCTCCCAGGGCGCGCGCGTGGTCACCGCCGCCGCGATCATCATGATCGCCGTGTTCGTCGCCTTCATCGACCAGCCGCTGCCGTTCATCCAGATCTTCGGCTTCGCCCTGGGCGTGGGCGTGTTCTTCGACGCCTTCTTCATCCGCATGGGCCTGGTGCCGGCCACCATGTTCCTCATGGGCCGGGCCACCTGGTGGATGCCGAAGTGGTTGGACCGCATCCTGCCGAACATCGACATCGAGGGCACCGCCCTGGAGCGCGAGTTCGAGGAGAAGCAGAAAGCACAGCAGCGCCCCAGCGAGAACGCTGAGGCGCGGGAAAAGGTCATGGTCGGATCTTCGACGGCGGCGTCTGCGCTGCCCACGGAATCCTCCGGCTTTGACGCGGCGACGTCGGATGCGCGCTACCGGAACCGGGGCGGGGTAGACCGCGCGGAGGGTCACCACCGCGCTCGTCGGGAAGACGACGATGACGGCGGGCCATCGACCGACGAGATGCCGGCGGTGAAGTGACCTCGGGTTAAAGCTCCGTGGTGCCGGTGCCGCCGTCCGGCTCATTTCCAGTCACGCGCGACTTGGCGATCTCGAAGAGATTCTCGATCTTCCCGCCCGTCAGCCCCCAGGACTGCGCGGATTCAGAGGTGGCGCGAAGCAGGCCCAGGGTCGGGTCGTTGCGGCCGGTGAAGTAGGCCTCCATGTCCTCGTTCCACAGCTCGTCGATCTTCGCCTGGTCGTCGACGAATTCCACGGTCGCGGCCACAGACAGCCAGGAACCGGTCTCCGAGACCGCGATGTTGACGTGGTTGCTCTTTTCCAGCGCCTCCGCCCTGCGGAAGCGCACATCCTCCGGCCAATCCGT
>CALZCR010000080.1 GCA_945631445.1 uncultured Corynebacterium sp.
GTTGAGCAGGCCGAACATGATGGCCTGGTCGTCGCGCTCCGCCTCCGAGACGGTGCCCGGAGTGAACACCGCGTTACGTGGACGGGTGAAATCGTGTCCGTAGTCGATGCGGGTGAAACCACGGACGATGGTGAATTCCGGTCCCTCGAGCTGGCCCACCAGATAGCCGGAGTGGTCGATGCCGTCGCGCTCCTGGGTGACCAGCAGGACGTCGTAAATTTCCCCGTCGACTTCGTCGCGCAGCCGCATGATGCGCGGCGCGACCAGCGAAGTGATCTCGATGCCGGCCTCGCCGCTGAAGGTCAGCGGGCCGCGGAAGTCCCAGTCGCGTCCGTCTTCGCTGGTGAGGATGACTGGCTGGGGGGAGTCCATGGGGCCGGAGACCGCCAGCATCAAAAAGCCTTCGTGGCCGGCGTCGCGGTCCTGCTCGCTGTTCCAGCCGGGCACGACGCAGGGGGAACGGAAACGGGCGTAACCGTCGCGGTCAGCGACGGCGGTGCCGACCCGGCGGAACTGGTCGTCCAGCGCGGTGGGCTCGTCGGAGATCGGGCAGTCGTCCTGGACCGTGGCCGCTTCCGCGTATTTGATGGTGTTGTTGTCTTCCGTCGCGGACGTGAAGTATAGGCCGATGCCGTCACCCTCCGCGACGACCGATCCCGCCCGGACGGTGATTTCGTCTCCCTCGGGGGCGAGGACGTCATCACAGAAGTCCCAGTCCAGCGGGCCGTCTGGCCCGATGGCGTGCCCCCACCGGGCGGGTCCGCCCGGCTTGGGCTGGAACTGGTAGAACATGTGCCACACGCCGTGGTTGTTGAGAATGCCCGCGGGGGCGTTCAGAACTCCGATTTCGGCGGTGACGTGAAGTTCCGGGCGGTGGATGTCTGCTGCCACTGAGTTTTCTCCTTAACGAAGCGAGTCGTAGATGTCGACGGTTTGTCGGGCGATGGTCGCCCACGAGAACTTCTCCTCCGCACGGACGCGTCCCGCGGCGCCGAAGGCCTGGGCCCGCGAGCGGTCGGCGACCATGGCGTTGACGGCTTCGGCGATGTCGCGCTCGAAGCTTTCGGCGTCGTTCTCGTCGTAATGCACCAACGTACCCGTTTCTCCGTCGACGACGACCTCCGGAATGCCTCCCACGTCCGAAGCGACGACCGCTGTGCCGCACGCCATCGCCTCCAGATTCACGATGCCCAGCGGTTCATAGATGGACGGGCACACGAAAGTGTCGGCCGCCGAATAGATCTGCGCGATCTGGTCCTGCTTGAGGTGGTCCTGCACCCAGAACACGCCGTCGCGCTCCGCCTGCAGCTCCTCGACCAACACGCGGGTGCGTTCGGCGATCTCCGGGGTGTCCGGGGCGCCGGCGCACAGCACTAGCTGCACGTCCTCGTCGAAGAACTTGGCGGCGCGCACGAGGTGCTCCACGCCCTTTTGGCGGGTGATGCGGCCGACGAAAGCGACGATCGGGCGCTGCGGGTCCACGCCCAGCTGCGTCAGGTAGGAATCCTCGGCGAAGGCCTCACGCGGGTTCCAGATCGCCGTGTCGATGCCGTTGAGCACGACGTGGACCTTCGACTCGTCGATGCGGGGGTAGGCGTCGAGGATGGAACCCTTCATTCCCGCGGACACGGCGATGACGGCGTCGGCGTATTCCATGGCGTTGCGCTCCGACCAGGAGGAGACGTCGTAGCCGCCGCCGAGCTGCTCGCGCTTCCACGGGCGGTGCGGTTCCAGGGAGTGGGCGGTGGCCACGTGCGGGATGCCGTGGAGCTGGCCGGTGAGGTGCCCACCCAGGCCCGCGTACCAGGTGTGCGAATGCACGACGTCGAGGTCGGTGGCGGCGTGGGCCATCCGCAGACCGGTGGACAGGGTCTTGATCGCGGAGTTCGCCTCCTCGAGCAGGGGGTCGACGCCGTGGACGAAGACGCCCGCCTCGTCCCGGGGGGCGCCCATGCAATGGACGTCGACGTCCACGCCGTCGATGTCGCGCATGAACCGGGTCAGCTCCGTCACGTGCACGCCAGCTCCGCCGTAGATTTCCGGCGGATATTCTCTTGTCATCATTCCGACTCTCATGTCCGCCAGACTAATCGGGAAAAACTTTCGGTGCAGTCCCGTTCGGGGGCAATTCCGGCGCTCGCCTCCAAACGGGGTCACGAAGCCCTGCAGAGGTGACGAAAATTAAATAAGCTGAAGATTGTGAAAACGCAGCCAAATGTTCTTGCCATCGTCCTCGCCGGCGGCGAAGGGAAACGACTCTTTCCCCTGACGGAGGACCGCGCCAAGCCCGCCGTCCCGTTCGGAGGAACCTACCGACTGATTGACTTCGTGTTGTCTAACCTGGTCAACGCCGGTTTCCTGAAGATCGCCGTGCTGACGCAGTACAAGTCCCACTCCCTGGACCGGCACATCTCCCAGGCCTGGAACCTCTCGGGCCCCACCCGTCAGTACATCGCCTCCGTGCCCGCCCAGCAGCGCCGCGGCAAGCGCTGGTACAACGGCTCCGCCGACGCCATCGTGCAGTCGCTGAACCTCATCTACGACGAAAAGCCCGACTACGTCATCGTCTTCGGCGCCGACCACGTCTACCGCATGGACCCGTCGCAGATGGTCGCCGACCACATCGCCTCCGGCAAGTCCTGCACCGTCGCCGGCATCCGGGTGCCGCGCATGGAGGCCACCGCCTTCGGCGTCATCGACGCTGACGACGAAGGCACCATCACCAGCTTCCTGGAGAAGCCGGCGGACCCGCCGGGCACCCACGACGACCCGGACGCGGCCTACGCCTCCATGGGCAACTACGTGTTCACCACCGAGGCCCTGATCTCCGCGCTGCTCGAGGACGAGCAGAACGAGGAGTCCCAGCACGACATGGGCGGCGACATCATCCCGTACTTCGTGGAGCGCGAGGAAGCCCACGTCTACGACTTTTCCGCGAACGAGATCCCCGGCTCAACCGAGCGCGACCAGGGCTACTGGCGCGACGTGGGCACCCTGGACAGCTACTACGAGGCGCACATGGACCTGATCTCCGTGCACCCGGTGTTCAACCTGTACAACAGCGCCTGGCCGATCCACACCACGGACGACTCGAACCTCCCGCCGGCGAAGTTCGTCCAAGGCGGCATCGCGCAATCCTCCATGGTGGCCCCCGGCTCGATCATCTCCGGCGGCACCGTGCGTAACTCGGTGGTCTCTTCCGGAGTGCACATCGACGAAGGCGCCACGGTCGAAGGCTCCGTCCTGTTGCCGGGCGTGCACATCGGCAAGGGCGCGGTGGTCCGCCACGCCATTTTGGATAAAAACGTCTACGTCCGGGAAGGCGAAATCATCGGGGTGGACCGCACCCGGGACGAATCCCGCTTCAAGGTCTCCGCCGGCGGCGTCGTCGTCGTGGGCAAGAACGAAGTGGTCTAGCCGCCCCCCAGTCGGCTGTGACGAGCCCGCCCGGCTAGGAACTGCGGGTGACCAGCGTCATGCCCGCGCCGAAAGGCAGGCGGGTGACCAGGGCGTCGTCGAGTTCCCGGACCATCTCTTCGGCCTGGCGGGCGGCGGCGGTGTCGCGGTCGCGGCGGGTCTCGTCCGCGATGGTCCCGTCGAGCAGCGCGTCGACCAGCACCAGCGTTCCACCGGGGCTCAGCAACGGCCACGCGGACTGGACGACCACGGGCAGGTCGATGGTGTCCACGTCGACATAGACGAGCTGATAGGCGCCGGTGGCCAGCCGCCCCATCACGTCCAGCGGGTGGGACGGCAGGAAGCGCACCCGGGACCCGGCGTGGCCGGCCTGCCGGAAGAGGCGCTTGGCCTTGTTGTGGTGTGTGGCCTCCGGATCGATGCACGTGAGCGTGGATTTCGCGGGCAGGCCGGCGAGCAGGTACAGCCCCACGACCGCGGCGGCGGGGGTGACGGCGACCGCCCCCGAGCCCTCCCGGCCGCCGGCGGCGGCCAACGTGCTCAACAACTGGCCGGTCACCTCATCGGGGACGTCGAGCCCGAACTCCGCGGCGTCGGCGCGGGCGTCCCGCAGCGCCGGGGAGATCTCGCTGGTCTCTTCGATGTAGGTGGTCAGTGCGTCGTATGCCGGATCAGTCACGCCTACAGTCTAGGTGCCCCGCACCGCCAAGCGGTACAGATCCCGGCGGTCCGGGGGAGCGCGGGCGAAAAATATGCCTCGGCGACGGATTCACAGCGTCGTGCCAACCTTTTATTGGCGTGTGGTGAGCGTCGTTTGTGACAATGGGGGACATGACGAGAAAGCGTGGCTCAGACGATCCTTTCCCTGCCGGTGCCGTCAGCGAGGTGACGTCGGATTCACACGGTCCGGCGCACGACCCGGCTGTGCTGGAGGGGGAAGAATTGAGCGCCACCGAGGCTTTTGACGCGGGCGATGGGGAGATGCCCAGCTGGGAGGAGCTGGTGGTGGAGCACGCAGACAGCGTCTACCGCTTGGCCTACCGGCTCTCGGGCAATCAGCACGACGCCGAGGACCTGACCCAGGAAACCTTCATGCGGGTGTTTCGCTCGCTCAAGAATTACCGCCCCGGCACGTTCCGGGGGTGGCTGCACCGCATCACCACGAACCTTTTCCTGGACATGGTCCGCCACCGCGGCAAGATCCGGATGGAGGCGCTGCCCGAGGACTACGAACGGGTCCCCGGCAAGGAGATGACCCCGGAGCAGGCCTACACGGTCTCGAACCTGGACCCGACGCTGCAGCAGGCGCTGGACGAGCTCAGCCCCAACTACCGCGTCACGGTGGTGCTCTGTGACGTCGTGGGCATGAGCTACGACGAGATCGCGGACACCCTGGGGGTGAAGATGGGCACCGTGCGTTCCCGCATCCACCGCGGCAGGACGCAGCTGCGCAACCACATCGAGGCGGTCGCCCGCGAAGACGAGGACGCGAAGCTGCTGATCCGTTCGCGGTGACCGGCGTCGGTGAGGAGAGGACTGAAGTCTTTGTTGGATCACAGCGCGGGCCCGCGGGCCCGTCGACCGCGCCGGAAGCGTCATTTCAGCTCGACCGAGCACCTGAGCCCGGAAGCGGTGGCGGCGTTCGCCGACGACGAGTTGACCGGCTCCGCCGCCCATCGGGCGCGGGTGCACCTGGTGCAGTGCGACCTAGGCCGTTTCGACACGCACAGCCAGCGCGGCACCGCCGACTGGTTGCGGGGCACTCATCTGGCGGAAGACGTGCGCGCGCCGCGTGACCTGGTGGCGAGGTTGGCGTCGTTGTCGGCCGGGCCTTTGACGCCGGGCCCGGACGCGGACGCCCTGCAGGCGGCCGGGACGGAAGATTTCTTCGACCGCATGGCCACCACTTTCCGGGCCTTGCGTCGACGAAACGGGCGCGGCGCCGAGCGTTGAGCATCCGGCCGACACTTTTACTAAGGTGAATGTGTGTTTGACAATATCGGCTGGGGCGAAATACTCGTCCTGATCATCATTGCGGTGATCGTCATCGGTCCAGAACGCCTCCCTGACCTGATCAAGGACGTGCGTGCCGCCGCGTATGCGGCCCGTAAGGCGATCAACAACGCCCGTGCCGAGCTCGACGGCAACTTCGGGGAGGAGTTCGACGAACTGCGCGAACCTATCTCCAAGGCGGCGGAATGGGGCAGGCTGGGCCCGCGCAAGGCGGTGACCAAGGCGTTGTTCGACGACGACGATTCTTTCTTGGACGACTTCGACCCGAAGAAGATGGTCGGCGATTCCCCCACGAAACCGACCTCGGCCAGCCGTCCGGCCCGCCAGGCCGCCCCGGCGGAACAAGACCCGCTGGCGGCGCGGCGCGAGCAGATGATTGAAAACGCCCAGCGGCAGCAGCCGTCCACCCGGGCGCAGCCGCCGCAGCCGCCGCAGCCGCCCGCCCCGGGGGCCGGGGACTCCAAGGGCGACTACGGCACCGGCGGGGGCTTTTCCTGGGCGGACGTCACCTAGCCGGAGTTTTTAGCTCCGGGTCACGCCCAATCCGAGGGGCCTGCCGGCGAGGGAGTCGCGGCGCACGACGAGCTTGTCGACGATCTCCTCGATCCGCTTGGCCGACGGGGACTCCGGATCGGAGATGGTCACCGGGTGGCCGTCGTCACCGTGGACGCGCAGCTGCGGATCCAGCGGCACCTGGCCGAGCAGCGGGACGTCCGCGCCGGTGAGCACGCTGAGGCGGTCGGCGACGGTCTGTCCGCCGCCGGAGCCGAACACGTCCATGGTGGAGCCGTCCGGCATCACCATGGCGGACATGTTCTCGATGACGCCGGTGATGCGCTGACGGGTCTGCTGGCTCATGGAGCCGGCGCGCTCGGCGACCTCGGCCGCGGCGTTCTGCGGGGTGGTGACGATCAGCAGCTCCGCGTTGGGCAGCAGCTGCGACACCGACAGCGCCACGTCGCCGGTGCCCGGCGGCAGGTCCAGCAGCAGCACGTCCAAATCGCCCCAGAACACGTCGCCCAGGAACTGCTGGATGGCGCGGTGGAGCATCGGGCCGCGCCAGACGACGGGGGCGTTGCCGTCGACGAACTGGCCGATGGAGATGTGCTTCACGCCGTGCGAGATCGGGGGCATGATCATGTCCTCGACGGCGGTGGCCTTCTGGGTCGATCCCATCAGGCCGGGCACGGAGTGGCCGTAGATGTCGGCGTCCACGACGCCGACCTTCAGGCCGCGGCGGGCCATGGAGACCGCGAGGTTGACGGTCATCGAGGACTTGCCGACGCCGCCCTTGCCGGAGGCCACGGCCCACACGCGGGTGGTGGAGTCGGGCTGGGCGAAGGGGATGGTCGGTTCGTGGGCGTCGCCGCGCAGGCTGTTGCGCAGTTCCTTGCGCTGCTCGTCGCTCATCACGTCGAGGGAGACGGTGACGTTGCCGACGCCTTCGAGGTCGGCGACGGCCGCGCGGGTGTTGTTCTGGATGGTGCTTTTCATCGGGCAACCGGCGATGGTCAAGTAGACCTCGACGGCGACGTCCGCGCCGTCGATGTCGATGGACTTGACCATGCCCAGTTCCGTGATGGGCTTGCCGATTTCCGGGTCTTCCACGGTCGCGAGGGCGCCGCGGACTGTCTGCTCAGTAATAGTGGTCATGGTGGTGGTGATCTTAGTCCCGATTTTGGTCGTTGTTAATCGAGGGGTCCGCGACGTCGCCCTGGGTGGGGTCC
>CALZCR010000081.1 GCA_945631445.1 uncultured Corynebacterium sp.
GCGGTTCCGCGGCGGACGTGGCCCGCATCGCCGCCGGGGCGCTGGCGATCCCGAACGTGTCCCGCTCGGTGCTTTCAGCAGGCCCGGGGGTCGCTGAACTCCGGGAGGCGGCGGTGCGGGTAGCATCCGGGTATCGGTGAAAGCCGATTTAGCGTCGCAGGGCCGACCTGGTACTTTGTGAAAGGTATTTCCTGCAGATGTGCTTCAAAGAAGCCGGTCAATAGGGAATTTACGCAGGTGGTGCTAAACTTGCCCGCAGTCAGTCGGTCGTCGCACAGTGGTGCGGCGGTCGCGCTGGAGTCGGGCGTAGTATGGCCCGTACACATTTGAGAATCTTTTTAAGAACCAACGAATCGGAGGAACCCCGTGGCACTTCCCCAGCTGACCGATGAGCAGCGTAAGGCTGCCCTGGCAAAAGCCGCAGAAGCACGCAAGGTCCGTGCAGAGCTGAAGGCAGAACTCAAGCGCGGAGGCACCAACCTCAAGGAGGTGCTGGTGAAGGCTGAAACGGACGAGATCATCGGCAAGACCAAGGTCTCCGCCCTGCTGGAAGCCCTCCCGAAGGTCGGCAAGGTCAAGGCCCGCGAGATCATGGAGGAGCTCGAGATCGCTCAGACCCGTCGTCTGCGCGGCCTGGGTGACCGTCAGCGCCGTGCCCTGCTCGAGCGCTTCGGCTTCACCGAGGACTAATCGGTGACCGGCGAGAACACCACTAATCGTCTCGTCGTGCTCGCCGGACCTTCCGCCGTCGGTAAATCGACGGTGGTGCACCGGCTCCGCAACCTGGTCGAGGACCTGTACTTCAGCGTCTCCATGACCACGCGCGAGCCTCGGCCCGGGGAAGTCGACGGAGTGGACTACTACTTCGTCTCTCCCGAGGTGTTCGAGCAGCGCATCGCTGCCGGTGAGATGCTGGAATGGGCTGACATCCATGGAGGCTTGCAGCGCTCCGGGACCCCCGCGGGTCCCGTGCGCGACGCCCTGGCCGGTGGCCGGCCGGTGTTGGTCGAAGTCGACTTGGTGGGCGCACGTAACGTGAAAGCGCTCATGCCTGAAGCCGTGACGGTGTTCCTGTCACCCCCTTCGTGGGAGGTGCTGGTCGACCGGTTGACTGGACGAGGCACCGAGCCGCAGGACGTCATTGACCGCCGCCTGGCGACCGCCCGGGAAGAACTCAGCCATCAAGAAGAGTTCGATCACGTCGTGATCAACAAAGACCTTGATTCGGCAGTGTCCGAAATCAGTGCTATCCTGCGTGGATTGACGCCCTAACCCCCAAATCTCTGCATGAAAAGGTGCAAGTGAGCAACGTGACGAACGAGAACACTCAAAACGAGGCAGTGTACGACGAGCCGCAGGGCATCACCGCCCCGCCGATCGACACGCTGCTGGAGAAGGTGTCCTCGAAGTATGCTCTGGCGATCTTCGCCGCCAAGCGGGCGCGCCAGATCAACAGCTACTACCAGCAGCACGACGAAGGCGTCTTCGAATTCGTCGGACCGTTGGTCACCCCGATGCCGGGGGAGAAGCCGCTGTCCATCGCCCTGCGCGAAATTGACGCCGGCCTGCTCGAGCACGAGGAAGGCCAGTAACGGCCACACCGTCGCAATTGACGCCACCCCAGGTTCCCTGATTCAGGGAACCTGGGGTTCGTCGTCTCCGGCCCCGCATTCTTCCCGCCCCGCCCGTCGCTAGACTCGGAGCCTGTCCCCGTCTCCTCGATGTAAAGGTTGCCCCGCCATGGCCGTCGCCGATCTCCCGGAAGAGTCGCTCCGCACCGATTCCACGCCCGCCCCCCACGACGCCGGAGCGCGCACCAGGCGCATCGTGGTGGGCGTCGGCGGCGGCATCGCCGCCTACAAAACCTGTCATGTGGTGCGCAACCTCAAAGAACGCGGCGACGACGTGCGCGTGGTCCCGACGGAAGGCGCGCTGAATTTCGTGGGCGCGGCCACCTGGGAGGCGTTGTCGGGCCATCCGGTCTCGACGACGGTCTTCGACGCGGTGGACGAAGTCCAGCACGTGCGGGTGGGCCAAGAGGCGGACCTGATCGTCATCGCCCCGGCGACCGCGGACCTCATGGCCCGGTTGGCGGCCGGCCGGGGAGACGACCTGCTCACCGCCACCGTGCTGGTGGCGACCTGCCCGGTGCTCATCGTGCCGGCGATGCACACCGAAATGTGGCAGAACCCGGCGACCCGCCGCAACGTCGAGATTTTACGCAGTTACGGCTACACGGTCATGGAACCGGCGCACGGCCGGTTGACGGGCAAGGACACCGGCGCCGGCCGTCTGCCGGAGCCGGAGCAGATCGCGGAGTTGGCCCGCACGGTGGCCAACGGACACCGCCTCGAGCGGGATTGGGAGGGAAGGTCGGTCTTGATCACCGCCGGCGGCACCCAGGAGGACCTGGACCCGGTGCGCTACATCGGCAACCGCTCCTCCGGACGGCAGGGGTACGCGCTGGCCGAGGCCGCGGTGCAGCGGGGCGCGAAGGTGAAGATCGTGGCGGGCGAGACCGCCGACTTGCCCACGCCGCCGGGGGCGACCGTCATCAAAGTCTCCTCGACGCAACAGATGTACGACGCCGTGCGCCTGCACGCGAAAGAGTCGGACGTGATCATCATGGCGGCGGCCGTCGCGGATTTCCGCCCGGCGGCGAGCGCGGAGACGAAGATGAAAAAGGGCGGCGACTCGGAGGCCGGCCTGCAGCGCATCGAGATGGTGGAGAACCCGGACATTTTGGCGACGGTGGTCGCCCGCCGCGCGGAAGGGGTGGTGCCGGCGGAGACCCTGATCGTCGGATTCGCCGCGGAGACCGGTGACGAGCAGACCTCCGCGCTGGAATATGCGCAGGCGAAGTTGAAGCGCAAAGGATGCGACCTGCTCATGTGCAACGACGTCTCCGGCGGGGGAGTTTTCGGCCAGCCGAACAACCAGGGGTGGTTGCTGGGAAAGGACGGCTCGGTCCACGAGATCGCGGACGGGTCGAAGCTGGACGTGGCGGTGCAGATCCTCCACGGTGTGGATACCCTGAACTAAGTCGCTCGTTGCCAGTTTAGACAGCTTGGTCTATATTGGGTCGAGCACGACGTTGACTATTGTCTAAAAAATTAGGGAGTTCACCCCGTGACTGAATCCGCCCCCGCATCCGCGCCTTCCGCCGTCCGCCTGTTCACCAGTGAATCGGTCACAGAAGGACACCCGGACAAGATCTGCGACGCCATCTCCGACACCATCCTCGACGCCCTGCTCGAGGTCGACCCAGCCTCCCGCGTCGCCGTGGAAACCCTGGTGACCACCGGCCAGGTCCACGTGGTCGGGGAAGTGCGCACCAACTCCTACGTCGAGATCCCCAACCTGGTGCGCGACAAGCTCGTCGAAATCGGCTTCACCTCCTCCGACGTCGGATTCGACGGACACACCTGCGGCGTCAACATCGCCATCGGCGAGCAGTCCGCCGAGATCGGCAGTGGCGTCGACACCGCGCTCGAAGCCCGCCACGGCGAAGAATTCGAAGAAGAAGACAAAGCCGGCGCCGGCGACCAGGGCCTGATGTTCGGCTACGCCACCAACGAAACCCCGGAATTCATGCCGCTGCCGATCGCCACGGCCCACCGGCTGGCACGCCGCCTGACCCAGGTGCGCAAAGAGGACATCGTCGACCACCTGCGCCCGGACGGAAAAACCCAGGTCACCTTCGCCTACCGCGGCGACGAGCCGGCTTACCTGGACACCGTGGTCATCTCCACGCAGCACGGACCCGACATCACCCAGGACTGGCTCGCCGAACAGCTGCGCGAACACGTCATCGACTGGGTCATCCAGGACGCGGACCTGGCCAAATACGTCACCGACGAGCTGACCGTCCTGATCAACCCCTCCGGCTCCTTCATCGTGGGCGGGCCCATGGGCGACGCGGGACTGACCGGCCGCAAGATCATCGTCGACACCTACGGCGGCATGGCCCGCCACGGCGGCGGCGCCTTCTCCGGCAAAGACCCCTCCAAGGTCGACCGCTCCGCGGCCTACGCCATGCGCTGGGTGGCCAAGACCATCGTGGCCGCAGGCCTGGCGGACCGCGCGGAAGTGCAGGTGGCCTACGCCATCGGCCGCGCCAAGCCCGTCGGCCTCTACGTCGAGACCTTCGGCACCGCCGCCGAAGGACTGACCGACGAAACGATCCAGGCCGCCGTGGAAGAGGTCTTCGACCTGCGCCCGGCCGCGATCATCCGCGACCTGGACCTGCTGCGCCCGATGTACGCGCAGACCGCTGCTTACGGGCACTTCGGCCGCACCGACATCGACCTGCCGTGGGAGGCCACGGACCGGGCGGAAGCGCTCCGCGCGGCGGCCGGCCTGTAGAATCCGGCCGTATGGCCACCACCGACGGCACCCGCACCACCGCAGACTCTTCTCCGGTGGTGCGGGTGTTGCCGCTTCTGGGGCTGCCGCACCTGGACCGCCCCTTCGATTATCTGATCACACCCGAGGACGCCGACGCGGCCCAACCCGGCGTCAAAGTCAGGGTCCGCTTCGGCGGCCGACTCGTCGACGCCATCGTCCTGTCCCGCCACACCAGCAGCGAGCACGGCGGAAGACTACGACACATCGACCGGGTCATCTCTCCCGACGTCGTGTACCCGCCCCGCATCGCCGACCTCATCGACCAACTCGCCGACCGCTACGCCGCCACCCGCTCCGACCTGATCCGCACGGCGATCCCGCCCCGCCACGCCGGAGCCGAAGCCGCGGACCACGCCACCGCCTGGGAGGACCTGGGCACGCCCACGGAACCCGACCTGTCCGCCTGGTCGGCCTACGGGTTCGGAGAAAGCTTCGTCGACGCGGTCTTAGCGGGCGCCACCGCCCGGGCAGTCTGGCAGATCGCCCCGGGAGAAGACTGGGCCGAAGCCCTCATCGCGCTCGCCGTCAAAGTCGTCCTCGACGGGGGCGGCGCACTGCTCGTCGCCCCCGACCAACGCGCCGTCGACGCCCTGGAAGCCGCGGCCCGCAAAATCGTGGGCCCCCGCCAGATCACCACCCTGACCGCCGGCCTCGGACCACAGGCACGCTACCGCCGTTACCTGTCGATCCTCAACGGACAAGGCAGATTGGTCATCGGCACGCGCTCAGCGGCCTTCGCCCCCGTCGACAAGCTCACCCTCGCCGTGATCCTGCACGACGGCGACGACAACCTGGTCGACCCCCGGGCCCCCTACCACCACGCCCGCGAAGTGCTGACCACCCGCTCCGCCATCGAGGGCTGCTCACTGATCGTCGCAGGCCACGCCCGCACCGCAGAAGCACAACTGCTCGTGGAATCCGGCTGGGCCCACGACCTGGTCGCCCCACGCGACACGCTGCGCACCCGCTCGCCACACATCCGGGCGGCCGCCGACTCCGAATTCGAACTCACCCGCGACCCCCGGGCCGGGTCGGCGCGCCTGCCGGCCGCCGCCTTCGACGCCGCGCGCCGGGCGCTGGCCCGGGAAGAACCGGTGCTCGTGCAGGTGCCGCGCAAGGGCTACGTCCCCACGCTGGCGTGCCGGATCTGCCGTTCCCCCGCCAGGTGCCGCGCCTGCAACGGACCGCTCGGCCTTCCCGAGGGCGGGGAAGCCAGCGTGCCCACCTGCCGGTGGTGCGGGCGCCCGGACGCCCGGTTCCGGTGCGGGGAATGCGGTTCGCAGAAACTGCGGGCGACGGTGCTCGGCGCCCAGCGCACGGCGGAAGAACTCGGACGGGCCTTCGCCAAGACCCGGGTCGTGGCTTCCGGCGGCAACCGGATAGTCGAAGAAATCCCGCCCGGCGCGGCGGTGGTCGTGTCCACGCCCGGCGCTGAACCGGCGATCGCGGGCGGGGGCAGATACGGCGCGGCGTTGTTGTTGGACACGTGGGCGTTGCTCGGGCGGCAGGACTTGCGCGCGATGGAGGACACGTTGGCGAAGTGGGCGGCCGTGGCCACCCGAGTGGTCTCAGCGAAGGACGGCGGGGAGGTCGTCGTGATGGCGGATCCGAGCTTGCCGGTGGTGCAGCACTTCATCCGGTGGGACATGGCCGGGGCGGCGGCCCGGGAGCTCGCGCAGCGCGCGGAGGTCCGGTTTCCGCCGACGGTGCATATGGCGGCGGTGGATGGGGCGCAGGCGAGCCTGGACACTTTCTTGGAGCTGGTGGAGTTGCCGGCGCAGGCGGAGGTGCTCGGGCCGGTGGATTTGCCGGCCAGCGAGAAGCTGCCGGGGGAATACGACGAACGGGTCTACGGCCCGCCGCAGCGACTGTTGATCCGCACTCCGTTGGGTCCGCGCTCGGAACTGGGGATGGCGTTGCGCCGGGGCGCGGTCCAACGGGCGACGAGGAAGGATGATCTGCCGTTGCGGATCCAGGTTGACCCGGTGCACGTCGGCTAGGGCCCGGGTCGGGGGGCGACGTACGATGTAGCTCGTACGTGAAGGGAGCACCCATATGACCATTCGGGAGATCCGCCTGTTCGGCGACCCCGTCCTGACCACCGTCGCCGACGAGGTCACTGTTTTTGACCGGCGGTTGCGCACGACCGTGGCCGACATGCTGGAGACCATGGACGACGCCGGCGGCGTCGGGCTGGCGGCGAACCAGATCGGATTGACCAAGCGTATTTTCGTCTTCGACACCACGGGCACGCAGAACGGGTTGCGGGGACACATCGTCAACCCGGTGTGGGAGCCGGTGGGCGATCTCCGCCAGTTCGGCCCCGAGGGATGTCTGTCCATCCCGGAGTTGTCGGCGGACACCGAGCGTTACGAGACGGTGCGGGTTTCCGGCCGAAACGTCGACGGCGCCCCGATCTCCTTGGTCGCCTCCGGACTGTTGTCCCGGTGCATCCAACACGAGACGGATCATCTGGACGGCGTCTTGTTCCTGAAGCGCCTCGACGACGAGCGCCGCCGCGAAGCGATGGCCGCGATCCGCAGCAGCGACTGGTTCAACCTTTAACCCACCTCAACCACGACAAGGACAGGTCTGACCTCACCGGCGCGGCGGTTTCGCCGGGAGCCGGGGGCCCGCCGGGGTCGGGCGGCGGCGGGTGGGGGGGGCCGGGCGCGCGCGC
>CALZCR010000082.1 GCA_945631445.1 uncultured Corynebacterium sp.
GCATCCATGCCGGAAGATCGGGGGAGACGTCGTCGCCGAACGCGTCTTCGCCGGTGACGATGGGAGCCTCGATCTGGCCGTTTTCGTTCTTGTCCCAGGCGCCCTGGTTGTTGCCGGCGGCGGAGGAACCTCTGCCGAGTGCGGGCGGGCCTCCGGACATGCAGAAAAGCCGACGCCCCACAAGGGGGGGCGTCGGCCGGGCAGGGGAGGGTCATCGAAACCCGCCCGGGCTGCGCACTAGTCTTCGTTGAACTCGAGGCCGAGCAGCGCGTTCTCCGTGACTTCCGGCAGGGCCGGGTGGATCCAATACTGCTTGGTGGCGACGGTGCGCACATCCAGGCCGAAGGCCATGATGGTGATCACCTGCTGGATCAGGGTGGCCGCCTGCGGGCCCATGAAGTGGGCGCCGAGCAGTTTGCCGCTCTTTTTGTCGGCGATCAACTTAACGACGCCGGTGTCATCCTCCATGGCCCAGCCGTAGGCCACGTCGCCGTAGTTCTGCACCTTGACGGTCAGGTCGAAACCGGCGGAACGGGCCTGCTCCTCAGTCAAGCCGACGGTGGCGATCTGCGGATGGGTGAAAATCGCGGACGGCACCAGGTCGTGCGGCATCGGCTCCATGTCGTCGGGGTTCAAGATGTTGTGGCGCACCTTGCGTGTTTCCGCGTTGGCCACGTGCTTGAGCTGGTGCGGGGAGGAGACGTCTCCCAGGGCCCACACGCCTTCGGCGGTGGTGCGACCGAACTCGTCGACCTTGATGCGCCCGTCCTCGCGCATCTCGACGCCGGCGGCGTCCAGGTTCATTTGGTCGCCGTTGGGGGTGCGTCCGGTGGCCACCAGCAGCGCGTCGTCGACGACCTCGGTGCCGTCGTCGAGCGTCAGCGTGACTTCGTTCTCGTCGCCCGAAAACTCCGTGACCAGGCGGCCGACGTGGGTGGTGTAGCGCTCGGCGGCGAGCTTGTTGAAGCGCTCGGAGATCTCGGAGTCGATCGGACGCAGCAGCGGGGACCGGTTGATGACCGTGACCTCGGTGCCCAGCGCCTCGAAGACGTGCGCGAACTCCATGGCGATGAAGCCGCCGCCGAGGATGGCCAGCCGTTTCGGCTGCTCCGGCAGGCGCATGATGTCTTCGTTGGTGTGGTACGGCGCCCCAGAGTCCGCGATGACCGGCGGGATCGACGGGCGCGAGCCGGTGGCTACGATGATCGTGTCGCCGGAGATGATTTTCTCCTCCGCGCCCTGGCCGGTCTTGACGGTCTTCGGCCCGACGAAGGAGGCGTGCTGGTCGTAGACGGTGATGTTGGGGGTTTCGTCGCCGCGGCGGTAGGCCTCGCCGCCCTCGGCGATCTTGTCGATCCGGTTGGCGAAGACGCGGTCGACGATGCCGGACCAGTCGGCGCCGTGGTACTCGGTGGAGATGTTCAGCCGTTCGGACTCCCGGGCCGCGAGGGCCACGTCCGCGGCGTAGACGTACATCTTCGTCGGGATGCAGCCGACGTTCATGCAGGTTCCGCCGAATTTATCCTTTTCGATGATCGCGATGGACTTGTCGTCGAAATCCTCGGTCGGAATGGAGTTGCCGGAGCCTGCTCCGATGATGACGTAGTCATAGTGGGCGTCGACGGCGGGGGTGGTGGTCACTGTGAGAAACGCTCCTGAAATCGAAGATTACTGTCTTTAACCAACAATAACCCATCTTGGTCAGACTATTTCTAGGGGTTCACCTATGAAACGTCTGGTCCGCCAGCTTCGCGGACCCGTTCGTCCAGCCACTGCGTCGACGTCGTCAGTGCGGCTTCCCGGGCGTGGGGGAGGGACAAAAACACGTCGTGCCGGGCGCCGGCTAGGGCGGTGACCGCCATATCCTCGCCCAAGGAAGGGGCCCACCGCTGAATCTGGTCCACGTCGAGCACCGTGTCTGCGGTGTCGCTGGCCGCGGAATACGGCTGCCCCAGATAAGACTTCGTCGAGCACAGCGTCAAGGCGGGCACACCCACGTCCACCTCGCCGCGGTGGACTTTCGCCTGCCCGGCCAGCACGGCGCGCAGCCAGATGACGTATTTGGGGTGCCCGCCCAGCGGCTTCATCCGGGTGTCGAAGTCCCATTCGCCGTGCCGGGACGAATGGATCGACGCCCCGTAGGTGCCCAGGTTGCCGCCCGGGATCTTGAGGTCGGGCAGCTTGGTGCCGAAGGCTTTCAACACCGGGCGCAGCAGGCGCACCAGCCAGTCGGGGTATTGCATGTCCAGCCACGGCGAGTTCAGGACCAGCCCGCCGATCCGGTGGTGGCGGGCGGGGGAGGTGCGGCGCAGCTGATCGAGCCATAGTGGGGCGACGAGACCACCGGTGGAGTGCGCGATCGGCGTCAGCGACGGATGGCCCGCCTCCGTGATCAGCGCCAAGGAAGCGGTGAGGTCGGGAAAATAGTTCGTCAGGTCGGTGGAGTAGTGCCAGCGCTGCCCCTCTTGTCGGGCACGGCCGCATTTACGAAGGTCGACGGCGTAGAAAGCGTAGCCGTGGTCGTGGAAGTGTCGGGCGACGTGCTCCTGGAAGAAATAGTCCGTCATCCCGGAGACCCACAACAGTGCCGGCCGGTTGGAAAAATCGGCGCCGGCGCCGGATGGGCGATGCCGCACCACCGTGGCGACCGCGTCCCCCTCACCCTCCGGGTCCGGCCCCAAGTGCAGGTCCCGGCACTGAAAGTCGGAGCCGAGCACGTCCTCGTGCCAGGGGTCGGAAGGGACGGCGGCGGATTCCGGGGTAGCGCTCATAACCGCCCAGGATAACGGCGAGAGATCCCCTCCGCATGTGTTGTCCATGTCACATCCGTGGTGCCGGTGGTGGGTGGGGAACGGAAATGAAGCACGAAAAGGGGTAGGAAGTCACATCTGTTCATATCTTTCAACAGTCAAATGCCACCCCCTAATATATGAGGCGTAAGCTGGATTGGAATCTTCGGCCGCCCGGTTTTAGAGGGCTGTCCGAGGCCGATCGACGAGAATCGACAATGAAGAGGTAACAAGAGGTGTCCAACGCCAACGACAGCACCCAGATCACTGATGAGGTCGATGTCGCCCTAGTCGGTGCGGGTGTTATGAGCGCAACGCTCGGAGCCCTGCTTCGTGAACTTGAACCGAGCTGGTCGCAGATCATTTTCGAGCGACTGGACGGCCCCGCCGAGGAGTCCTCCTCGCCGTGGAACAACGCAGGCACCGGGCACTCTGCTCTCTGTGAGCTGAACTACACGCCGGACCAGAACGGCACGGTGAACATCACCAAGGCCTTGAACATCAACAAGAAGTTCCAGGTCTCCCGCCAGTTCTGGGCGCATCAGCTCAACAACGGCGTCCTCGACGACCCGCGCGAGTTCATCAACCCGGTCGATCACGTCTCCTTTGGCCAGGGCGCCGACCAGGTCGATTACATCAAGCGCCGCTACGAGGCACTGTCCGCCAATCACCTGTTCCCGGAGATGGAGTACTCGGACGACAAGGACGTCTTCACTGAGAAGCTCCCGCTGATGGCCGAGGGCCGCGACTTCGAGTCCAACCCGGTCGCCATCTCCTGGACCCCGGTCGGCACCGACGTCAACTTCGGCGCCCAGACCCGCCAGTTCATCACCGCCGCCAAGGCCGCCGGCACCGAGGTCCGCTACGGCCACGAGGTGCTGAGCATCCGCGAAGACGGCGCGAAGTGGAAGATCACCGCAAAAAACGTCCACACCGGCGACAAGCAGGTCGTGCGCGCGAACTTCGTGTTCGTCGGCGCCGGCGGTTACGCCTTGGACCTGCTCCGTGGGGCAGGAGTCCCCGAGGTCAAGGGCTACGCGGGCTTCCCGGTCTCCGGCATGTGGCTGCGCTGCACCAACCCTGAGCTCGTGGAGAAGCACTCCGCCAAGGTCTACGGCAAGGCCTCTGTCGGCGCCCCGCCGATGTCGGTCCCGCATCTGGACACCCGCGTGATCGACGGCGAGAAGGGCCTCATGTTCGGCCCCTACGGCGGATGGACCCCCAAGTTCCTCAAGGAGGGTTCCTACCTCGACCTGTTCAAGTCGATCCGCCCGGACAACCTGACCTCCTACCTGGGCGTCGGCGTCCAGGAGCTCGGCCTGGTCAAGTACCTGGTCCAGGAGATCCTCAAGGACTTCGACGACAAGGTCGAGACCCTGCGCGAGTACATCCCGGAGGCCGACGGCAAGGACTGGGAGACCGTCGTCGCCGGTCAGCGCGTTCAGGTGATCAAGCCGGTCGGTTTCCCGCGCTTCGGATCCCTGGAGTTCGGCACCACCTTGATCAGCAACCCGACCGGCACCATCGCGGGCCTGCTGGGAGCCTCCCCGGGCGCCTCCATCGCCCCGGCCGCCATGCTCGAGGTCCTCGAGCGGTGCTTCGGTGACCGCATGATCGAGTGGGCCCCGAAGATCGAGGAGATGTTCCCCTCCTACGGCATCGACCTGGCCGAGGACGAGAAACTCTACGACGAGATGTGGGAGTACACCCAGAAGACCCTCAAGCTGGATCGTTAACCGCGTCGATCACCGCCAAGGCCGCGCCATTTCGTTACCCGAATGGTGCGGCTTCGTGCGTATACAGCTCGGCTGGGCGAGTTTACGCTCAAAAGCAGGCAGCGTATCATCCCGAATATTTGGTGTCCGGGCACAGCTGACGCGGCCGCCGCCTTCTACGCCCGGGTCTTTCCGCGCGCCACCGTCGTCGACACCGTCACCTACCCCACCGAGGGTTTGCCCGAGTTCCAGCGGCCGCTGGCGGGCAAGACCCTGACCCACGACATCGACGTGGACGGTTACCGCCTGACCCTGATCAACGCGGGCGAGGAGTTCACCCCGACGCCCGCACTGAGTTTCTTCGTCAACGTGGGCCCCGCCCACGTCGACGATCCCCGCCAGCTCATCGACGCCCTGTGGGGCCGGCCTCGCTGCCGAGGGGGCCGTCCTCCTGGAGCTGGGGGAACATGAATTCTCCCCTTATTATGGCTGGGTCGCGGACAAGTTCGGCGTCACCTGGCAGCTCGGGCTCACGGACCCGGCTGGCGACCCGCGCCCGTTCACCGTCCCCTGCCTGCTGTTCTGCGGGCCAGCCCAAAACACCGCGGCGGAGGCCGTCGACGCCTACCTGGACATTTTCCCGGACACAGAGCAGGGCGTCCGCCTCCAATATCCGGCGCCCCAGGGGCCGGCCACCGAAAAATCAGTGCTCTTCACCGACTTTGCTCTCTCCGGCCAGTGGCTGGCGGCCATGGACTCCGGCGTCGAACAGCCCTTCACGTTCAGCGAGGGGATCTCCTTGCTGGTCCAGGTCGACGGGCAGGAGGAGATCGACCGGTTGTGGGAAGGGCTGTCCGCCGTGCCGGAGGCCGAGGCCTGCGGCTGGCTCAAAGACCGTTGGGGAGTGTCTTGGCAGATCGTGCCGACCAACATGGCTGAACTCATGGCCACACCCGGCGCGTGGGACACGCTCCTGGGGATGAAGAAGATCGTCGTCAAGGAGTTTTGAGCCGCCGACACGGTCGCCACGGCCGCCGCGGTTACGTGCCGCAGTAGGTGATGAACGGGCCGAAGGTCTCCGGCGCGGGGCCGACCAGCTCCAGCAGCTGTGAGGAAGGGTTGAACGGGTCGGTCACCGCCGCCAACAGCCGCTGATAGGCGGCGAGGTCGCCGCGCTCCGCCTGGCGCAGGGCGTCGTCGACCAAGTGGTTGCGCGGAATGTAGACCGGATGCAGCCGAGCCAACGCCGCCGCGTCGGGCGAGGTCTCCCGCCACGAGGCCAGGAAAGACTCGACCGCCCTATGGTGTTCCGGGGTGACCGACGACAGCACCATACGATCGTCGCCTTCGGCCGCGGGGATCAGCCCCCGGTGAAAGCTCGTGAGGTCCGGAGCGGTCGCCTGTACCAGCGACAGGTACGCCTCCACCAGCGGTGAATCCGCCGCCACGTCCAGCGCCTTCCCGATGGAGGCGTGCCGGGCGGAGGTGTAGATCCCAGGGAAGGCGTCGATGGCCTCCTGCGCCCACTCCAACGCCACATTCGGGTCGTCGTCGAACAGCGGCAGCATCGACTCCGCCAGGCGGGCCAGGTTCCACCCCAGGATCGTCGGCTGCCGGCCGAAGGCGTAGCGCGCGCCCTGGTCGATGGAGGAAAACACCGCGTCCGGGTCATACCGGTCGGTGAAGGCGCACGGCCCGTAGTCGATGGTCTCGCCCGTGAGCGTGGTGTTGTCCGTGTTCATCACCCCGTGCACGAAGCCCAGGCGCAGCCACTGCGCCACCGTGGCCGACTGCGCGTGGGCGACGGCGGTGAACAGCTCCCGGTGCGGGTGTTCCGCCTGCGCGATTTCCGGGTAGTGCCGGCCGATCACGTAATCGGCCAGCCGCCCGGTCAAGCCGCCTTCCCCGTCCAGCAGGCGGGTGTACTGCATCGTGCCCACCCGGTTGTGCCCCCGCGCCACCCGCACCAACAGCGCGCCGGGTTCGGGGCCGCCGGCACGCGGGATGGATCGGCCGGTGGCGACCACCGCCAGTGAACGGGTGGTGGGCACTCCCAACGCCGCCATCGCCTCCGACATGAGGTATTCCCGCAGCATCGGCCCCACGGCCCCGCGCCCGTCACCGCCCCGGGAGAAGGGGGTCGGCCCGGAACCTTTGAGGTGCAGGTCCCGCAGGGAGCCGTCGACGGCGGAGATTTCCCCGAGCAGCAGGGCGCGGCCGTCGCCGAGCCTGGGGGAGAGCTGCCCGAACTGGTGCCCGGCGTAGCCCATCGCCACCGGGCGCGCCTGATCCGGTAAGGCACGGCCGATGAGGAACTGCACGCCCTCGGCGGAGCGCAACCACTCGGGGTCCATCCCCAGTTCCCGGGCCACAGGTTCGTTAAGGACCAACAACTGCGGGTCCGGTTGTTCTTCGGCGGACCAGTCGACCGTCAATTCCGGCAGGGCGTCGGCGTAGTCGTGGTGCAGGGTCAGGGAGGTGAGAGGGGACATGCCCCGAGGGTAACCGTGTGGCCTCGTTCACCGATAGGGGCCGTACACTATTTAGCCATGACGACAC
>CALZCR010000083.1 GCA_945631445.1 uncultured Corynebacterium sp.
GGCGCGTCGTCCCGAGGAACAGGCGTGCTATACGCTGCTCGACTCCCTCGGCGTGGAGGCCGCCACCGGTTCCGCCTGCAGCGCCGGCGTCAACCGCATGAGCCACGTGCTCGAAGCCCTGGGCGTGGCCGACAGCGAAGGCATCGGCTCCCTGCGCTTCACCCTCGGTCGCACCACCACCGCCGAGGACGTCGACTACCTCGCGGCCCACATCGCCGACGTGGTGGGCAAGGCGCGCAACGCCGGGTTGCGGTAGGGACTCGCAGACGGCAGTGAATCGGCACGCAGTGGGGAATAAGCGGTGCCGAGACACTGCCTGCAGCCATGCTTCGCGGTGACGCCGTGGTTGACGTTTCACGTCAGAAAATACGACGGGTCGGAAAATTCACCCGCCCGCCTGCTCCTTGACCTTCACCACCTGGGGAAATAAAGGCGCGCCAAGACACAAAGAGTGACGTTTTCCGACGCCTCGTATTTCTCGACGGGCCGATGCGCCATACGACCCGGCCCACGCTAGTCCTCGTCGACCAGCGCATTCGCCCCGGAGAAGAACTCCCGGGTCCAGCGCTCGTCCTTGTACTGCGCGGGCACCGCGCCGGCCAGCAGGGGTTTGGCCAGGGCGGCGGCCGCCGCCGAACCCTCGGCCGGCAACGGGGCGTCCGAGCCGAGCAGGATGATGTTGCCGTAGCGGCGCCCCTTGAGCATCGCCGGATCAGAGATCACCGCCACGTGCTCGAAGACCTGCGCCATGCCGGCCAGCTCCGCCTTGGCCAGACGCAGATCCGAACGATCCCCGCAGTTGGCGACGTACAGCCCGCCCGGAGCCAACGAAGCATGAGCGGAGCGGAAAAACTCCAGCGTCGTCAACGGCTCCGGAGTCGTCTGCCCGGCGAAGACGTCACGGAGGATGACGTCCCGGGTGGCCGGCTTGAAGGAATCGGTGACTCTGCGGGCCTCGCCGACGCGGATCTTGACCGTCGGCGCGCGCGGGATGTCGAACCACTCGCGCACATAGGATGCGAGCTTGTCGTCCAACTCGACGACGGTGTGCCGGGAATCTGGCCAGACGTCCGCGAAGTAGCGCGCCATCGTGCAGGCCGCCCCGCCCAGGTGCGTCACGCGCAACCGGGCGGGGTCGAGGTGGGCGGCGACGAAGTGCTCGACCGCGGCGGCGATCCAGCGCATGTACTCGAAGTCCAAGTCCCTGGGCCGGCCGATCGCCACGTGCGAGGACGGCACCCCGTTGACGTAGAGGACGTAGGCGTCGGAACGAAATTCGTCGGCGACGACCTCCGCCTTGCCGGTGGAGATCTCGTAGTTGCCGATGATGGAGGAGGCCGTGTCCACGGCCTGTGCACGCTTTCTTCCCATGTCGGCTCACCGTAGCGGAATACTGCCCGCACCTGGAACGTTGGGTGAGGGAGAAAGGATTTTCTGCACACGGGCCTCAAGCGCTAGCGTGTGAAGGACTCAACCAGCAAGGAGCGCACAACACATGCGAGTATTGGCAGCCATGAGCGGGGGAGTGGATTCTTCCGTCGCCGCCGCCCGCGCCGTCGAGGCGGGCCACGAGGTCATCGGCGTGCACCTGGCGTTGTCCCGCGACGCCCAGCAGACCCGGGAAACCGCGCGCGGCTGCTGCTCGCTCGAGGACTCCGCGGACGCCCGTCGCGTGTGCGACAAGCTGGGCATCCCCTTTTACGTGTGGGATTTCTCGGACCGGTTCAAAGAAGACGTCATCGACGATTTCGTCGACTCTTACGCCGTGGGCGAGACCCCGAACCCGTGTCTGCGCTGCAACGAGAAGATCAAGTTCGCCGCCCTGCTGGAGCGCGGCATCGCGCTGGGCTTCGACGCGGTGGCCACCGGCCACTACGCGATCATCGACGACGACGGTTACCTGCGCCGGTCCTTAGACGAGAAGAAGGACCAGTCGTATGTCTTGGGCGTGCTAGAAAAGCACGAGCTCGACCACTGCCTGTTCCCGGTCGGCGACACCGAAAAACCGCAGATCCGCGAGGAAGCGGCCGCCCACGGCTTTTCGACGGCCGGCAAGCCCGACTCCTACGACATCTGTTTCATCCCCGACGGCAACACCCAGGCCTTTTTGGGCGCGCGCATCGGGTTGCGCCCGGGCATGATCGTCGACCAGGACGGCACGGAGCTCAAGCAGCACGACGGCGCCTGGAACTACACCATCGGTCAGCGCAAGGGCCTGGACATCAAGGCCCCCGCCGCCGATGGCCGACCGCGCTACGTAACCGACATCGACGCCACCACCGGCACCGTGACCGTCGGGCCCCGCGCGGCGTTGGCGGTCACCCGCATCGAGGCCGACCGGCTGAAGTTTTTGCACCCGGCGATGGCCGGCGAATTCGACTGCGAAGTCCAGGTCCGGGCCCACGGGTCGGTGGCCGCCTGCCGCGCCCGGGTCAACCGTGACGACGACCGGATGGTCCTCGAGCTGACGGAGCCGCTCGAGGGCGTCGCCCGTGGCCAGGCCGCGGTGCTGTATCTGCCGGCTGAGGACGACCTCGGCGATATTGTGCTGGGTTCCGGCACGATCTGCGCCACCGCTTAAACTGTGTGGCCATGACCAACGCGTATGGACTCGGACCTTTCCCCGGCGCCTCCCTCAGCGAGGCCGCCGACGTGATCTTCAGCGAGACGGGCGACCGTCCGCACCTGCCGCAGCTGCCGGCCCGCGGCCTGGGCTCCGACGCGGTCGGTCGCACCGCGGCGTTGTTGGGGGAGCTGCTCACCGTGGACCGCGGCCCGCGCTCCTGGATGATGACCCCGCGCCCGCAGCTGCTCACCCGCGCGTCCTGGGACCGGGTCGAACGCGACCTCGACGAACTGGAGGGGATGTGGGGCTCCCGCCCGACGCGTCTGAAAACACAGGTCGTGGGGCCGTGGACGTTGGCCGCCGACGTCGAGTTGAGCAACGGCCACCGGGTGCTCACCGACCGCGGTGCCCTGCAGGATGTGACGGAGGCGCTGATCGAAGGCGTCAACGCCCATGTCGCCGACCTGGCCCAGCGCTTCGGTCTGAGGCCCGAGCAGATCGACGTGCAGATCGACGAACCGCGGCTGTCGACGGTGATCGCCGGCCGCCTGCCCGGCACCAGCGAGCTGGATGAGATCCGCGCCGTGCACCCGAAAGACGCCGGCGAAAGACTCGCTCACGTCGTGGAAGGGCTGACGGCCGGGCACACCCTGCTCAACCTCACCGGCCAGGAAGTCGACTGGGAAGCCGCGGCACTCAGCGGGGCGGATACCGTGCAGCTGACCCTGGGAAAGGTGCGCGGCACCGCCGATCTGGACGCCTTCGGACAACTGCTCACCGCCGGTCAGCGCGTCGGGGTGGGCGTCACCGCCGCGGGTGACGAGATCGACGAACTGGGGGAGGCGCCCCGGGCCAAGGCGGTCGCGGTGGCGAAGTTCTTCGACGAACTCGGCCTGCCGCGCCAGCTGCTGACCACCGCCGTCGACGTGCACCCGACGGAGACCGACGCGCTGGTCGAGGCCGACGTGCTGTCCGCCGCCGGCGCCTACCGGATGGCCGCTGCGGTCGCCGGCATGCTGGAGCGTGACGCCGGGGATCTGTGATCAGCGCCCGCCTAACACGGTGAGCCTTGGCCGGCGGCCCCAGCGGAGCGGATGAGCTGCGCCCCGCGCCGCACGCAGGGCAGCCGCACCGGGTCACCCCTGCATCGGCCAGGAAGTGTTCAGGTCGCTGGTGTCGCGGCCGCGGGAGTCCAGGTATTTCTTCAGGTCCACCTGCATCTCGTAATAGCTGACCGCCTGAAACTCCATGAGCTCGTCGGTGCTCATCTGCTTCAGCTCCGGGAAGGCGTTGTTCACCTGTTTCCAGGCCACGCGCGCGGCGGCCAGTGCGTCGGCGGTCGCCTCATGCGCGTTGCCCAGCGAGACGCCGTAGAACGCGCTGACGTCCGTGAGCGTGCGCTTGCCCTTGCGGTAACGGTCTTTGGCTTTGTCGATGACGTAGGGGTCGAACACTGGCCCCGTGACGGTGAAGTCCCCGGTCAACTGCCGCAGGATCGTCAGGTCATAGGAGGCGTTGTAGACCACCAGCGTCAGCCCCTTCTCCCAGCCTTCCTTGATTCGGCGGACGGTCTCCGCCAGCACGTCGTCGTGCGGTCGGCCTTCGGCGCGGGCCTGTTCCGTGGTGATGCCGTGGATGTTGGCCGCTCCCTCCGGGATCTCCACGCCCGGGTCGGCCAGCATCTCGTAGGGGTCGGAGGAGGAACCGTCGATGGTCACTAGAGCGGACGTCACGATCCTGGCTTCCATCGGGTTGGCGGAGGTGGTTTCCAAGTCGAAGGAGAGCATGCGCGAAGCGTCGAACGCGGGAGCGGCGGGGCTAGTCATGTGCACAACCTTAGTCACGGGATTGGACGCCGCCCCCGTGGGTGGAGACAGAAGGGGAACGCACATTCGCACGATTCGTGGGAGAAGTCGCGGATCCACTAAAATTCCCATTGATATTATCTTGCCCCCACGGTTCGACCCTGCCGGGCGGAACGGAGCCTGTCTTGAATAACCCCACCATCGTCCGTCGCACCGCGGCGTCGATCGCGTCGTTGGCGCTGGCCGCCGCCCTGGCGTCACCTGTCCTCGCGCACGCCCAGGGCACCGACGCCGAGGCGAGTTCCGCCTCCGACTTCGTCGCCGGGTCCTCGCGCTCGCCGCTGTCCGGCGGCTCCTCCACCGATGTCGCGCTCAGCTCGGTTGACGCGATCGGATCCAGCGAATTTCCCGTGCCGGAAGACCTCATCGAGGTCAACGACGCCTATCCGAAGCCGCTGGACGAGAGCATCACCGACTCAGAGTTCCTCTTTAAGGTCGTGGAGGGGCCGGGCCGCATCGAGCGCTGGACCGTCGCCTCACCGGCGATGAAGCGCAACGTCGGGCTGCAGGTGCTGCCCGCCGCGAACCCCGACAAGCCTTCCCCGATCCTCTTTTTGCTGGACGGGCTCAGCGCGCCGCGCAACTCCGGCTGGGTCAGCCACGCCGACCTGGAGGGCGCCTTCGCCGACGACAACGTCACCGTGGTCATGCCCACCGAGGCGCGCGGCTCCATGTTCGTCGACTGGTACGCCGACGACCTGGGCCTGGGCCGTAACAAGTGGGAAAGCCTCATCGCCACGGAACTGCCGCCCCTGCTCGCGGATGAGGTCCCCCAGCATAACGGGCACGTCGGCATCGGCGGGTTGTCGATGGGCGCCAGCGGCGCAGTGGCGATCGCCAACGCCAACCCCGAGGTCTTCGACGCCGTCTTCGGCATCTCCGGCTGCTATTCGACGACCTCCCCGGCGGGACGGATGATGGCCCACGGCACCGTGGAATCCCGCGGCGGCGACTCCGCTAACCTGTATGGCCCGGACTCCTCCGGCCTGCGCGAGCGCTACGACGTCGTCAACAGCCCCGAAGGGTTGCGGGACATGGCGGTCTACCTCTCCGCCACCACGGGCGCAGTCAGCGCGGGCGACGAAGAACACTACGGCGACGACGCGCTGGGCATGGCGCTCGGCGTCATTCTGGAGCAAGGCGCAAACAGCTGCACCCGTGATCTGGAGGCGGCCATGGGCCGGGCGGGGATGAGCCACCAGGAGGTGGTTTTCCTGGAGGAGGGAGCCCACGATTGGACGATGTTCGCGGCTCAGCTCGCCCCCGCCTGGGGTCATGTGAAAGAAAACCTGTACTGACAGGTTCCTGCGCAGGGGCTGTGTGCACTAAAGTGTGCTCGGGGAAACGCCAGGCCACCAGAGGATCGGGCGCCAAGAAGATGGAGTGTCAGTGAAAACAACCAGCACGCGCGTTCTGGCGGCGGCGACAGCGGCGATGATGGCCTTGTTCCCGGCGGTGGCGGGGGCCGGTGAATCTTCCGAGGACGTCACACGTACGGCCGTCCTCGAATCTTCCCGCTCACCCTTGTCCAGCGGAAATTCTCTGGATCTGCTGGTCGACGCCATTGATGCGGCGGGATCTTCCGAGAACGTCGTGGGCGGTTTGACCAGGAATTCGGATTTTCCGATCGCACTGGACCCGGATATCGGCGCGTTGTCGCAACCCGCCGTGGTCAAGATCGACGACAGCCACCGCCCCGGCGTGCAACGCTGGCACGTCGCCTCGCCGGCGATGAGCCGGGTCGTCGAACTGCAGGTCGTGCCGGCCAAAGACCTCGACCGGCCCGCGCCCATGCTGTACCTGCTCGACGGCGTCGACGCCGCCGCGGACTCCGAATGGATGACGGAGGCGCAAGTGCACCGGCGCTTCGCCGACGAACACGTCACCCTGGTCATGCCCACCGAGGCGCCGGCCTCGCTGTACCTCGACTGGTACGCCGATGATCCCGCACTGGGCCGCAATAAGTGGGAGACTTTCCTCGTCGAAGAGCTGCCGCCCCTGCTGGAAAACCATCAGGCGTTCCACCACAACGGCAAACGCGGCATCGGCGGGCTGTCCATGGGGGCGTTCGGCGCGGTGACCCTGGCCAACCGTAACCCGGAGGTCTACGACGCGGTCTTCGGCATCTCCGGGTGTTATTCCACGACCTCGCAGATCGGCGAGATCATGGTGCGCAACATCGTCGAAACCCGCGGCGGCTCACTCGAGAACCTCTACGGACCGGCGGAGCTGGGCAGGCGCGCCGCCCACGACGTGCAGTCGGATCCCAGCGGGCTGCGAGACATGGCCGTGTACCTGTCCGCCTCGCAAGGGGCGGCCTCCGCGGCTGACAAGGAATTCTTCTCGCCCTACGGGCCGGACGTCGCGCTCTACGCCATGGTGCTGGAGCAGGGCTCGCACAGTTGCACCATGGACTTTAACGCCGCCCTGCACGACGCCGGTCTGGACCACCAGAAGGTGGAGATCCAGCGCGAAGGCATGCACTTTTGGCCAACGTTCAACGAGGCCATCAAACCGGCCTGGCGACACGTCGAACCGGCGTTGAGCTGAACACGCGGCCTCGCGCCTTTGGGGGACGCGATACTCTCGTGACGCATAACAGCATATGAAGGGACAATTGTGGACAT
>CALZCR010000084.1 GCA_945631445.1 uncultured Corynebacterium sp.
CGGGCCGATCTACTTGTTCAAAAACAACGTGGACTCGGTGGGCAATTCTTATGGTTGCCACGAGAACTACCTGATCGGCCGCAGCATGGTGCTCAAGACGCTGGGCAAGCAATTGCTGCCGTTTTTGATCACCCGCCAGTTGACCAGCGGCGCAGGCATGCTCAGCCCCACGGACGGTTTCCTCGTCTCGCAACGCGCGGATCAGGTGTGGGAGGGCATCTCGTCGGCGACGACTCGCTCGCGCCCGGTGATCAACACCCGCGACGAACCGCACGGCGACTCCAAGAAGTACCGCCGCATGCACGTGATCGTCGGCGACTCCAACATGTCGGAGCCGACGTTCATGCTCAAGGTCGGCTCCACCTTGCTGGTGCTGGAGATGCTGGAGGCCGGGTTGAAACTGCCCGATCTGGAGCTGCAGAATTCCATCCTGGATCTGCGCGCCATCGCGCGGGATCGGACCGGGCGTCTGCCGCTGCAGCTGAAAAACGGCGGCACCGTCACGGCCCTGGAAGTCCAGGAGATCTTCTACGAGCACGCCCTGCAGTGGTGTAGCGAACGTCCTGACGAGGGCGTCTCGCGGGAGGATTTGGAGCGAGTCTTAGATCTGTGGGGCCGGACCTTGACGGCGATCCGCGCGCAGGATTATGCGGCGGTGGACACCGAAATCGACTGGATGATCAAGCTGAAGCTGCTGCGCCGCTACGCGGACAAACTCGGCGAGGATCATCCCAAGCTCGCTCAGGTCGACTTGGCCTATCACGACATCCGCCCGGACCGGGGCGTGTTCCACCTGCTTACCCGCAAGGGGCTGGCGGCAACCGTCGGCGTCGAGCCGGAGATGACCGCCCCGGCGACCACCCGCGCCGCGCTGCGCGGCAAGTTCTTGGCGGCCGCAGAAGAGACCGGCACGCCCGTCACCGTGGACTGGACCCACCTGAAGATCAACGGGGCCGAGTCCGTCGAGCTGCTGGATCCGTTCAGCACCGTCGATGAGCGCGTGGACGAGTTGATCGCGGGGATGGCGCGGTAGAGGTGTCCACGTCGGTGCAGCGCCTGACCAACCTGGCTTTCGCCCTGCTCGGGGCAGGGCAGGTGCGCACCCCTGACTGGATCCGCCGCCACGTCGACGGGTATCCGCCGGGGCAGTCGCAGGAGGCGTTTCGGCGGATGCTGGGCCGGGACGTCCAGACGTTGCGGCGGGCGGGGGTGCCGGTGGTCCAGACCGACGGCTACGGCATCGTCCAGGACGACTACGAGCTGCCGGAGGTCACTTTCACCCCGGAAGAGGCGACGGTGCTGGGGCTGGCAGGGGAGATGGGCCAAGCCGGGGAGCTAGGCCTGTTCGGTCGTTCCGGGTGGACGAAGATCGCCGCCGCCGGGGCGGACCGGGATTTGTCGGAGGCGCCCGTCTACACCGCCGACACCGACCTCAACCGCATTCCCGCGGCGTCGCTGACCGCGGTGCTGACCTGTGTGCGCGCCCAGAAGCGGATGCGCTTCGACTACCAGGCGGTGCCCACCAAGGAGCGGGTCCGGCGCACGATGGATCCGTGGGGAGTGGTGGTGCTCAACAGCCGCGTCTACGTAGTCGGCTGGGACGTCGACCGGCAGAATCCGCGGAGTTTCCGGATGCTGCGCATCAGCGACGTCAAGGCCTCCCATGAGCCGCCCACGCACATGGAGGCGACGGCCCCGCTGCAGGACATCGTCGCCGCCGGGTTGAAGCAGGGGCGGGAATACGTCGACGCGGTGGTGCGGGTGCCGCACGGCATGGCGAAGGAACTCGTCGACGCCGGCGAGCGCGACCAGGACCTGGTGCGCATGAGCCAGGTGGATCAGGACTGGCTGGTGCGCACCGCCGCGGGCTATGCCCCGGAGGTCGAGGTCATTGAGCCCGCCGACGTGCGCGCCCTGATCGGCGACCTGCTCAAGGAGGCGCTGTGAACGACGATAGCCCGGAGAAGCTCTCTGATTTAGTGCGGGCGCTGAACCTCATCCCGTATTTCCAGTCGCATCCGGGGCGCACGTTGTTTGAGGCCGCCCGGGACTTGGGACGCGAACCGCAGGAGCTGATGGGGGATCTGGCCCGGCTGCACTGCACCGGGGTGGGCGCTCGTCCCGAAGAGTTGATCGATCTGACCTACAGCTACACCAACGTGCAGATCCGGGAGGATCAGGGCGTGGGACGGGTGTTGCGCTTGACCCCGACGGAGGCGGGCACCCTGCTGCTGACGTTGGAGGCGCTGGAAGCCACCCCAGGGTTGATCGACGCGTCCGCGGTGGAGTCGGCGGCGGCGAAGCTGCGCGCGATCATGGACGACAAGGCCGCGGCCGTCTACGACACGATCTCGGAGGTCGACCCGGAGGAATCCGCGGTCCAGCAGATAGTCGCCGAGGCGCTGCAGCGGCGGCGGCGCCTGCGGCTGACGTATTTCTCCGCCTCGTCGAACATCTCCACCACACGCGTCGTCGACCCGGCCAAAGTCATCGTGCGCGACGGGGAGCCGTATGTGATCGCCTGGGAACACGGCAGCGGACACCGCACCTTCCGGCTGGACCGGATGACCGGGGTGGAGCTGCTTGACGACGCCGCCGATCCGCACTCCGAGGAGTTGGGCGGAAAGGAAGGGTTCGGGTTCACCCACACCGCGGAGTTGCTCATTCGCGCGGATGCGACGTGGCTGGCGGAGTACCACGACATCACGTTGGGCCAGGATCGTGGCGACGGGTGGGTGCAGGCCGTCATGCCTTATGGTTCCCGGCAGTGGCTGCGGCGTTTTGCGATCGCCCAAGGCGACCGGTTGACGGTGGTGCGACCAAGCTCACTTGCGCAAGAAGTCGCTGAACGCGCAGAAGCCGGTCTCAGGGGCTATGATGAGCCGACACGTTCGGGTAGGATTGCCCTGAATACTGAAGAAAGGTGAGTACCTCCGGATGAATATTGGGCCCGCGCAAATTCTCATCATCATTTTGGTGATTGTGCTGCTCTTTGGAGCTCGTAAATTGCCTGAACTCGCCCGTTCCGTGGGTCGTTCCATGCGCATCTTCAAGTCTGAGGTCAAGGAGATGAAGGAAGAGGACGCAGGCTCCACGGCGGCGTCCGCCACCCAGCCCACCGACGAGGATTTCTGGAACTCCCCGGAAAACCAACCCCGTCAGATTCCGCCGCAGCAGCCCAACCCGCAGCAGTCGCCGGCGCAGCATTACCAGCAGCCGAACCAGCAGAACCAGTGACGGTATCCCTGCCCCGCAGGGAAAGGGTAGTTGTTGAATGAGTAATGCAATCAGCCGTGTGTGGCGCAAGCGTGCCCCGAAGCGGACGAAGAACCGCACCGGCGACATGTCCTTGGTGGAGCACCTGCAGGAACTGCGCAAGCGTCTGATCATTGCGGTGGTGGCGTTTATCCTGGCCACCACCATCGGCTTTGTGTGGTATCAGTGGGCGCCTGCGGGAGTGATGACGCTCGGGGAAATCATCCGCGGGCCGTACTGTTCGTTGCCGCCGGAGACCCGGGCGGATTTCACCCCGGGAGACGAGTGCCGGTTGTTGGCCACCAGTCCCATCGAGATGCTGATGTTGCGTCTGAAAGTCGCGGCGGTGGCTGGCTTGGTGCTGTCTTCGCCGGTGTGGCTGTACCAGATTTGGGCGTTTGTCACCCCGGGGCTGTACAAGACGGAGCGCCGCTGGACGTTGTCCTTTGTCGGCGTCGCCGTCTTGTTGTTCGTCTCCGGCGCGCTGCTGGCTTATCTCATCGTCGATCGGGGCCTGGAGTTTCTGGTCACCATCGGCGGGGAGACGCAGGTGGCCGCGCTGACCGGTGAGTCCTACTTCAATTTCCTTTTGGCGCTGATCGTCATCTTCGGCGTCAGCTTCGAAGTGCCGCTGTTTATCGTCATGCTCAACGTCGTCGATGTGCTGCGGTACCAGGACCTGAAGGAAAAGCGCCGCGTCATCATCTTGCTGGTGTTCGTGTTTTCCGCGCTGCTGACCCCCAGCGGCGACGCCTACTCGATGCTGGTGTTGGCCTTTGCGGTGGGGATTTTGGTGGAGCTGGCCATCCAGTTCTGTCGCATCAACGACAAGCGCCGCGGCATCGTCGGCGGTGCCGCCTTGGCTGATCTCGACGACGAGCAGGCCTCCGAGCTGGAGTACACCCCGGAGCCGGTGGAGCCGGCGACCTCGGTGCAGGAGCCGAAGTCGTCGCCGCGCCGAAACACCGCGGAAACGGATTACTTCGACGACGTGCTCTAGGGCTATGAGTACCCTGGGGGCATGACCCACCTGGATGACTTTATCTCCGGCCTCGACTTTGACCTCGATGATTTTCAGATCGCGGGATGCAAGGCAGTCGAGGCCGACCACGGGGTGTTGGTGTGCGCCCCTACCGGAGCCGGAAAAACCATCGTCGGCGAATTCGCCGTCTCGTTGGCCTTGTCCCACGGCACCAAATGCTTTTACACCACCCCGATCAAAGCGCTGAGCAACCAGAAGTACCACGACCTGGTCGCCGTCCACGGCGAAGATGCCGTGGGGCTGCTGACCGGGGACGTGTCGATCAACTCCAACGCCGAGGTCGTCGTGATGACCACCGAGGTGCTGCGCAACATGATCTACGCCGGGTCGTACACGCTGGACAGGTTGACGCACGTGGTCATGGACGAGATCCACTTTTTAGGAGACCGCGACCGCGGCGCGGTGTGGGAGGAGATCATCCTCAACCTCGATGAATCGGTCAACATCATCGGCTTGTCCGCGACAGTGTCGAACTCCGAGCAATTCGGCGACTGGCTCAGCGCGGTGCGCGGCGACACGGAAGTCATCGTCACCGACCACCGGCCGGTGCCGCTGGATCAGTGGATGATGGTCGGCCGGAAAATCTACCCGCTGTTTGAACCCGGCTCCGACGTCGTCAACGACGAACTGGAACGCCGCATCGAGCGCATCGAATCCACCGACACCTCCGGCGAGGACTACCGCCAGGGGCGCGGTTTCCGGGCACGCAGCGACAACGGCGGCGACAAGTACCGCCCGCTGGGCCGTCCCGAAGTCGTCCAGGTGCTGCACGGGCGCGACATGCTGCCCGTCATCTTCTTCATCTTCTCCCGCGCCGGCTGCGACGGTGCGCTGGCGCAGTGCCACCGCTCCCGCAAAGTGTTGACCACCCAGGAAGAAGCCGACGAGATCAAACGCATCATCGACGCCGGCGTCGAAGGCATCCCAGAAGAAGATCTGGAGGTGCTGCGCTTTCGGCAGTGGCGCTCGGCATTATCGCGCGGGTTCGCCGCCCACCACGCCGGCATGCTGCCGGCGTTTCGCCACATCGTGGAGGAGCTGTTCGTCAAGGGGCTGGTCCGGGTGGTCTTCGCCACCGAAACCCTGGCGCTGGGCATCAACATGCCCGCGCGCAGCGTGGTGCTGGAAAAACTGGTGAAATTCAACGGCGAGGCCCACGTGGATCTCACGCCGGGCCAGTACACCCAGCTGACCGGCCGAGCGGGACGCCGCGGCATCGACATCATGGGCAACGCGGTCGTCCAGTGGGCCCCGGCCATGGACCCGCGGGCGGTCGCAGGACTGGCCTCCACCCGGATGTACCCGCTGCTGTCGACCTTTGAACCCGGCTACAACATGGCCGTCAACCTGCTCAACATCAACGGTTTCGACGCCTCGCTGCGCCTGCTGGAAAAATCTTTCGCCCAATACCAGACCGACGGCTCCGTCGTCGACGACGTGCGCCAGATCGAACGGGTGGAAAACCGGATCGCCGAACTACGGGCGCAACTGCCGCCGGAAGACGCCGACGAGGTGATGGAATACGCGCGCCTGCGCCGCGAATTAAGCGAAGAGGAACGCACCTCGCGCAAAGACAGCCTGGAGCAGCGCGCGATGGAGACCACCGCGGTGCTGGCTAAGCTCCAGGTAGGCGAGGTCATCGCGGTGGCCGGGCGCAAGAAGCCGATTTTGGCGGTGGTGGTGACCCCGGCGAGTCAGCCGCGAGACCCGCGTCCGTGGGTGACCACGGAGTCCGGCTGGTCGGGGCGGATCGACGCCTCCGGGTTCCAGAATCCGCCGATTGTCGTGGGCCGGATGCGGTTGCCTCGCAATGTGACGCACCACCCGCGCAAGAACACGAAGTTCGTGGTGGATTCTTTCCGGCGCCAGCGCTTCGACCGGCCGAAGAAGATGAAGACCACCCCGCGGGCCCGGGACTCGAAGAAGGTGGTGGCGCTGCGTAAGCAGCTGCGGGATCATCCGGTGCATGCATGGCCGGCCCGGGAGCGCGAAGAGATGGCGCGCATCGGGGAGAAGTTCACCCGCGCCGAGCGGGATCTGGCGCGCCTGCAGAAGAAGGTGACCCCGTCGGACACGCTGGGCAAGCATTTTGAGCGCATCGTCAACCTGCTCACGGAGATGGACTACGTCGAGATCTCCTCCGGGCAGCCGCAGGTCACCGACGAGGGGGAGCGGTTGGCCCAGATCCACAACGTCTCGGACCTGTTAGTCGCCCAGTGCCTCAAGCGCGGCATCTGGGATGAGCTGGATCCGGCGGAGCTGGCCGGGGTGGTCTCGCTGTGCGCTTTTGAGGCGCGCAAAACCACCGGCGGGGAGCCGACGGCGCCGACGGATCCGATGGTGGATGCGATGAACGCCACCGAGCGGGTGTGGGCGCAGTTGGCCGCGGATGAAAAACGCCACCGCCTGCCGATCTCGAAGCAACCGGAGGCGCAGTTCGCGTTGGCGATGCATCAGTGGACGGCCGGCGCGCCGCTGGGGTATTGCTTGGCCGCGGCCGCGGAGTCCGGGGCGGAGTTGACCGCCGGTGATTTCGTGCGCTCGGTGCTGCGGGTCATTGATCTGTTGGAGCAGGTGGCCAAGACCGGTTACACCGACGAGATCCGGCGCAACGCCCGGCGTGCGGTGGATTCCGCCCGGCGCGGGGTCGTGGCGATCGGGACGTAGGTTCCTTCCGCGGGCGGCTGTCGACGCCCGCGTCCGCTTCCCGATGCGGCAGTGCGCGAGAGCGGTGAGACCAGCGCGTGCGCTGCCCCTCC
>CALZCR010000085.1 GCA_945631445.1 uncultured Corynebacterium sp.
GCGCTGAAATGGCAGGACCAGGGCGCTGAATGGCTGCATTTCGTGGACCTCGACGCCGCCTTCGGCCGTGGCTCCAACCATGAGCTCATGGCGGAAATCACCGGCCAACTCGACGTCAAAGTCGAGCTGACCGGCGGCATCCGCGACGACGAGTCCCTGGAACGCGCGCTGGCCACCGGCGCGCAGCGAGTCAACATCGGCACCGCCGCCCTGCAGAAGCCGGAGTGGATCGCCCGCGTGCTCGGCGAGTACGGCGACAAGGTGGCCGTGGACATCGCGGTACGCAACGAAAACGGCGAATGGCGCACCAAGGGCAACGGATGGGTCTCCGACGGCGGCGACCTGTGGGAGGTGCTCGAGCGGCTCGACTCCGCCGGCTGCCAGCGCTTCGTGGTCACCGACGTATCCAAGGACGGCACCCTGGCCGGACCCAACATCGACCTGCTGCGCGACGTCTCCGCCGCCACCGACGCCGCCATCACCGCGTCCGGGGGGATTTCCTCCATCGCGGACGTCACCGCCGTCGCCGCGCACGCCGACGAAGACATCGACTCCGTCATCATCGGCAAGGCGCTCTACGAAAACCGCTTCACCCTGACCGACGCCCTGGCCGCCGTGGCGGGCAAGTAACCCACCATGCGCACCCTGGAGAACATGCTCGCGGTGGCGGTCTCCGCCGTCGAAGACGCGGAGCGCCTGTTCACGGACGGGTTGGGCGCCATGCCCGCCCACCACAAGAAACAGGGCGACTTCGCCACCGAGGTGGACCTGGCGATTGAGGCGCTGCTACGTGAGCGCCTCCACGAAGAAACCGGCGTCGACGTCTACGGCGAAGAAGCCGGCGGCGTCTACAACGCGGAAGCCACCTGGATCGTCGACCCCATCGACGGCACCTCCAACTACGCCGCGGGCAACCCCTCCTGCGCCATCTTGGTCTCCCTCGTCCTGGACGACGAACCCGTCGTGGCCGTCACCTCGATCCCTACGTTGCGCACCCGCCTGACCGCCGTCAAAGGCGGCCCGGTCCACCTCAGCGGCAGCCCGCTGCCCGCCATCGCCGAACGCGACGCCCTCGTCGCCCAAGTCGGGTTCTCCTCGCTGGGATCCAAAGCCGGCCACGTGTTCTCGGACGCCTCCCGCTTTGAACTGCTGGCCCGGTTGGCCACCTCGCCGCTGCGCCCACGCATCACCGGATCGATCGGCATCGACTTAGGTTTCACCGCCCAAGGCATCTTCGACGCCGCGATCAGCTTTTCACCGTATGTGTGGGACAACGCCGCCGGCGTCCTGCTGGTGCGTTCCGCCGGCGGCGTGGTCACCGACGCCTTAGGCCAGCCCTGGACCCCACGCTCCACGGGCGTCGTCGCCGGCACCGCCTCCGCCCACCGCCTCATCCTGCAGACGATGGACGACATCCTCAACCCCTAAACCCCAGACCAACCCCCACCACGACACAAAGGACACCAGCACCCATGTCGGTTGCCATCCGCATCATCCCCTGCCTCGACGTCGACGACGGCCGCGTGGTCAAAGGCGTCAACTTCGCCAACCTCCGCGACGCCGGCGACCCCGTCGAACTCGCCGCCCGCTACAACCAGGAAGGCGCCGACGAGCTGACCTTCCTCGACGTCTCCGCCTCCAAAGACGGCCGCGGCACCATGCTCGACGTCGTGCGCCGCACCGCCGAAGAAATCTTCATCCCGCTGACCGTCGGCGGCGGCGTGCGCTCCGTCGACGACGTCGACGAACTGCTGCGCGCCGGGGCGGACAAGGTCTCGGTCAACACTTCCGCGATCGCCCGGCCGGAGCTGCTGCGCGAATTGTCCGAGCGCTTCGGGTCCCAGTGCATCGTGCTCTCCGTCGACGCCCGCCGGGTGCCGGAGGGCGGCGATCCGCAGCCCTCCGGCTTCGAGGTCACCACTCACGGCGGCACCCGCTCCGCCGGCCTCGACGCCGTCGAATGGGCGCGCCGCGGCCAGGAGATGGGCGTCGGCGAGGTCCTGCTGAACTCCATGGACGGCGACGGCACCAAGGACGGCTTCGACCTCGAGCTGTTGAAAAAGGTCCGCGCGGCCGTGTCCATCCCGATCATCGCCTCCGGCGGCGCCGGTAAAGCGGAACACTTCCCGCCGGCCGTCGAGGCCGGCGCGGACGCCGTGCTGGCGGCCACGATCTTCCACTTCGGCGAGGTCTCGCTCACCGAGGTCAAAGACGCGCTGGAAAACGCCGGTAAGGAGGTGCGCCGCTGATGACGCAGCACTCCGATGACCCGGCCGACTACGAGCTGGACCCGCAGATCGCCGAACGGCTGACGCTCAACGACGCCGGCCTGATGCCTGCCATCGTGCAGGCCGAGGGCAGCGGGGAAGTGCTCATGCTCGCCTGGATGGACGCCCACGCCCTGGCCCATACGTTGGCCACCCGTCGCGGCACCTACTGGTCCCGCTCCCGCGGCGAGTACTGGATCAAGGGGTTGACCTCGGGGCACACCCAGGAAGTCACGGGCGTGCGGCTGGACTGCGACGCCGACGCCCTGTTGGTGACGGTCCACCAGGTCGGGGCGGCCTGCCACACCGGCACCCGCACCTGTTTCGATTCGGACGTGCTCTTATGAGTACGTCGGTGACGCCCGCTCCGACCGACAGGAAGGCCTCGCGCATCGGCGCCTTGGCGCTGCTGCTCGCCGGGCTGGTTCTCCTGTTGGGCGCACGCATGGAGTGGCTGACGGTCGACGTCTTCGACGACAAGTCCGGCCCCGCGTCCCTCTCCGTGCCGGGTTCGTCCTGGTCCACGGAAGCCACCGCCGTGGCCTTGCTGCTGCTGGCCGGCGGGGTGGCCGGTTTCGTGTTGCGCAAGTGGGGCCGCCGCATCGTCGGCGCGATCTCGGCGCTCGCGGCCATAGGCGCCAGCTGGAGCCCGATGGCCCTGCTGGCGGGGGAGCCGGACCCGGAGCGGGCCCGCCAAATCCTGACGGTGGGTTCCGCCAGTCAGCGGGCGGACAACCCCGTGATGATTTCCGCGTGGGCGGAGGTCACCGGGATGGACGTCTCCTCGGCCGGCCCCGTGCTGGCGCTGGTGGGCGCCGCCCTCGCCTTGTTCGGCGGCGTGCTGCTGGCCTTCAAACCAGGCTCGGACGGCCCGCGCCTGAACAAGTACGAGAAAAAATCCCAACGCGAGGCGAAGCTGGCGGAGGATTTGCAGACGAGCCCCGACTCCGGCCGCGTGATGTGGGACGCGCTCGACGCGGACATCGACCCCACCGACATCGACCGCAAGGGATAGCCGGGGGTGCGCCGCGATTTTTTCGGCGGGCGGCCAGCAAGCTAACCTTGGTCCATCACTCTCCGGTGTGAGCTTTATCTCTTAAGCGGCAAGTGGAAAAAGGGGACAATAACGGTGGCGTTGGCTATACATAATATTGTGGCCGGGGTGCTCGAGGACGTCGCGAAGCGTGAGGCCGTCATCCCCTTCGCGGAGATCAAGGCGCGTTCGCGCGACACCGCACCGACCCGCGACGCCGTCGCCGCCCTGTCCCGTTCGGGCTGCGGAGTCGCCGTCGAAATCAAGCGCGCCCTGCCGCACCGCGGCGCCACCGTCGACATCGAATCGATCGCCGCCCTCGCCCGTGATTTCGAGGCCGCGGGCGCGCACCTGGTGGCCTGCCAGACGGAGAAGCTCCGCTTCCACGGCTCGTTGGCCGACATGCAGGAGGCGCGGGAAGCCATGGACCTGCCGATGATGTGCCGCGACATCATCGTCGACCCGTATCAGATCCACGAGGCCCGCTGTTACGGCGCCGACGTGGTCCCCCTGCAGGTGGAGCTGCTGGAGCAGGCCCGCTTCGAATCCTTGACGGACCGCATCGAATCGTTGGGGATGACGGCGCTGGCGGAGGTGCGCACCCCGGAGGAGGCCGACCGGGCCATCTCCGCGGGCGTGCGCGTCATCGGGGTCAACGCGTGGTCGATCGCCTCTGACATCCTCAACCGGGAGATCTTCGCGGAGATCGTGCCCGGCCTGCCTCAGGAGATCATGCGCATAGCGCTCGGCGGGGTGCGCTCCGCCGGCGACGTGATGAAGTACGCCTCGGCGGGGGCGGACGCGGTGCTGGTCGGCGAGACCATCATGTCGGCGGAGGACCCGCGCCAGGCGGCGCGCGGCTTCGTCGCGGCCGGGCAACATCCGGCCTGCCCCTCGCGCTGGTGAAACGCCCCGCCACCCGCAGATCGCATGAGCATAGGCCATGAGGCACACTGAAGGGGTGCAAACGATGATTCTCGCGAACATTCCCTCCCCGCCGCAGGGCGTGTGGCACATCGGCCCGCTCCCGCTCCGCGCCTACGCGCTGTGCATCATCGCCGGCATGTTGGTGGCCCTCTGGCTGACGCTGCGTCGCTACACCGCCCGGGGCGGCAACCCCGACACGGTGTGGGACGCGGCGATCGTCGCCATCCCCGCCGGCATCATCGGCGGCCGTATTTACCACGTCATCACGGACGCGGACAAGTACTTCTGCGAAGGGTGCGACCCGTGGTCCGCGCTGAACATCACCGCCGGCGGCCTGGGGATCTGGGGAGCGGTGATCCTCGGCGGCCTGGCCGTGTGGGTGCTGTTTCGCATCAAGAAGCTCCCGCTGGGCCCCTTCGCCGACGCCGTGGCCCCCGGCATCATCCTCGCCCAGGCCATCGGCCGGTTGGGCAACTGGTTCAACCAGGAGATCTACGGCCGGCCCACCGATGTGCCCTGGGCGCTCGAGCTCTACTACCGCGTCGACGAGGACGGGCAGTTCGCCCCGTTGACCGGGCGGTCGACCGGGGAAGTCATCGCCACGGTGCACCCGACGTTTTTGTACGAGCTGTTGTGGAACGTGCTCATCTTCGTGCTGCTGCTGTGGGCGGACCGCCGCTTCCGCCTCGGCCACGGCCGGGTCTTCGCCCTGTACGTGGCCGGCTACACGGCCGGCCGGTTCTGGATCGAGCTGCTGCGCGACGACGCCGCCACCATGATTTTCGGCCAGCGGGTCAACACGTGGGTCTCGGCGATCGTCTTCATCGGCGCCGTCATCGTGTTCCTGGCGCTGTCCAAGGGCAGGGAGACCCCGGAGGAGGTGGACCCGAAGTATCACGCGGAGCAGAAGAAGGAGGAGGGCCGCCCCGAAGAAAACTCGTCCGCAGGTGAGCGGCGGGAGATCCCGGCCGCTGGCTCCACGGCGGCGTCAGGGAAGAAAACGCCTGGTAAACGCTGAAGGACGCCGACGGCTACACAGCGGGGGTCCTAGAAGGGGCGTAAGTTGGTCAGAGGAGTCCGCCCCCGGGTGCCTCGCCGTGGGCGGCCGTGATCATGAAAATCATATCTTTGTCAGGATAAGGTGGAGAGCGTGACTAGAAGAACGAAAATCGTCTGTACACTCGGCCCGGCCGTCGCCAGCAAGCAAGGCGTGCTGGAGCTCGTGGAGGCGGGCATGGACGTCGCCCGCATGAACTTCTCCCACGGCGACCACGCCGACCACAAACAAAACTACGACTGGGTCCGGGAAGCCACCGACGAAACCGGTCGTGCCGTCGGCATCCTCGCCGACTTGCAGGGCCCGAAGATTCGTCTGGGACGCTTCGTCGAGGGCTCGACCCACTGGGAGACCGGAGAAATCGTCCGCATCACCGTCGACGACGTCGAGGGCACCCACGACCGTGTCTCCACCACCTACAAGGGACTGGCGGAGGACGCCAAGGTCGGCGACGCGCTGCTGGTCGACGACGGCAAGGTCGGCCTCGAGTGCATCGAGGTCGACGGCAACGACGTCGTCTGCCGCGTCACCGAGGGTGGCCCGGTCTCCAACAACAAGGGCGTCTCCCTGCCGGGCATGAACATCTCGGCGCCGCCGCTGTCCGAGAAGGACAAGAAGGATCTGCGCTACGCCCTAGAGCTCGGCGTCGACCTCGTCGCCCTGTCCTTCGTGCGCTCTCCCTCGGACGTGGACCTGGTCCACGAGATCATGGACGAGGTCGGCTACCGCGTGCCCGTCATCGCCAAGCTGGAGAAGCCGGAGGCCATCGACGCGCTCGAGCCGATCGTGCTGGCCTTCGACGGCATCATGGTCGCCCGCGGCGACCTGGGCGTGGAAATCCCCCTGGAGCAGGTGCCGATGGTGCAAAAGCGCGCCATCCAGATCGCCCGCGAAAACGCCAAGCCGGCGATCGTCGCGACCCAGATGCTCGACTCGATGATCGAGAACTCCACCCCCACCCGCGCAGAGACCTCGGACGTGGCCAACGCCGTGCTCGACGGCGCGGACGCGGTCATGCTCTCCGGCGAGGTGTCGGTGGGCAAGTTCCCGCACACCACCGTGCGCACCATGGCGCGCATCGTCCAGGCCGCGGAAACCGGCGGCCTCGTCCCGCCGCTGACCCACCTGCCGCGCACCAAGCGCGGAGTGATCTCCTACTCGGCCCGCGACATCGCGGAACGGCTCAACGCCCGGGCGCTGGTGGCGTTCACTACCTCCGGCGACACCGCCAAACGCGTGGCCCGCCTCCATTCCCACCTGCCGCTGCTGGTGTTCACCCCGGACCAGTCGGTCCGTTCCCAGCTCGCCCTGACCTGGGGCGCGGAGACGTTCCTGTGCCGCAGGGTCCACTCCACCGACGACATGATGGCCGAAGTCGACCGCCAGCTGTTGGCCTTGGACGACTACTCCGAGGACGACCTCGTGGTCATCGTGGCGGGCACCCCGCCGGGAGTGGCCGGCAACACCAACATGATTCATGTCCACCACCTCGGCGAAGACGTGAACATCCCGCGCTAGCGCACACCTTCCCCCACTCCGGCGGGGGGGGACCGGCCACCCGGCGCCGCGCGCGCCCCCCCCGCCGAGCCGCCCGGCAGGACACTGGAGGAGCGCGCCGGAGCGACCCCCTGCTCCGGGCCCGCACGCCGGACACAGAACTGTTTTGCGTCCCGGGACTGGCTACCCGGCACGGGCTGAGTAC
>CALZCR010000086.1 GCA_945631445.1 uncultured Corynebacterium sp.
CGAGCACATGGACGCACGCGGCATGACCCGGCGCCGCGACGGGGCGAACCGCGAGGTGCTGTAGATGGACCTGAGCGACTACTACGGCTCGACCGTGCCTGATCTGCTGCCGGAGCCGCTGAAGCTATTGTTCGTGGGGATCAACCCGTCGCTGATGTCGGCGGCGACGGGCTCTCATTTCGCACGCAAAGGCAACCGGTTCTGGCCGGCGCTGCACCGCGCCGGGATCACGAAGTGGCGCATCGACGCCTCGGAGGGGTTCCGCCCGGAGGATGAGGCGCACCTGCACGAGCGCGGGGTGGGCATCACCAACATCGTGCCGGTGGCCACGGCGCGGGCCGACGAGTTGACCCAGCAGCAGATCGAAGAGGGCCTGGCCCGGTTGCGCGAGCTCGTGGACGAGCGCCGCCCGGCGGTGGTGGCGATCGTGGGCATCACCGCCTGGCGGCAGGGCACGGGGCAGAAGAAAGCGCGCGTCGGGTGGCAGGAATCGCCGTGGGAGGACGTGGGGGTCTGTCTCGCGCCGAACCCCAGCGGTCTCAACGCGCACTACCAGGTGCCGGATTTGGCGCGCGCCTACGGGGAGGCGGCGCTTCAGGCGGGCGTGATCACGGCCCTGCCACCGGACGAGGGCCTCGCGGGGGATCGAGGCTGACCTCGGCGGCGTCGATGAAGGCTTCCCAGTCGGCGCTTAAATCGATGGGTTGATAAGGCTGCGGCGGGGGCTCCGACAGCGCCGGCAGCGGTTGCGCGGCGTCGACCAGTTCCGCCGCGATATCCACGGCGATGAGGCCATCGCCGCAGAAAGCGCGGGCGGCCAGCGGCGCGCCGGCTTGTTGGCGGGCGGCGACCTGGTCGGCGAAGCCCGCCGGCGTGCGGGTCGCCGGCACCACGCCCACCGGGCGGTTGTCGTAGACGGCCACGACTTCGCCGGCGACGCTGCTCAAGGTCACCAACAGCTGGGCGGGGGAGATGTCCGCGATTTCCTCCGCGCTGACCCCGTCGGCGGTGGCGGTGTCCAGCAGCAGGCCCTCGCCTTGGGGCAGCAACCGGGCGGCCGCGGGCAGGTTGTTGCGGGGCACGGCAAAAGGCGGGGCGGGCAGCAGCACGTCCATGGCCAGCAACCCGTCGCCGAGGCGGGAGAGCTGGGCGATGGTCACCGGCTCCATCCCGGAGCGGTGCACGCGCTGCAGCTGCGGGTATTCCTCCCGCACGGTGGCGTCCAGCTGGCCTAAGGCGCCGTGACGGGTGCGCACGAACCACCCGCCGGTCACCGGGTTCGGGGCGAGCGAGACCTGCAGCAAATCAGTGGTCGCGGCATGGTTCCAGGCAGGCCCCAGCGCCAGCTCCGCGACCTCGTAGGCGCGGGCTTCGCCCAGCGCGGTGGGGGCCAGGGGATAGGTGGGTGGCGGCACGTCACACTCCTTGTCGTCTTCAGAGGTCAGGGGACCCGGTGCGTCCACTGCTCGGTGGCGAACTTCTCGTCGACGAGCGTACGGGCTCGCTCCAGCTCGGCGTCGGTCAGCTCACCGCGGGTGGCCGGGTAGCGGGAGACAAACGTCTCGATCATCGCCTCGATGAGCTCGGTGCGCGACGCCCCGGTCTGCCGTCGCAGCGGGTCGACGCGCTTTTTCGCGCTGCGCAGGCCTTTCGACGCCAATTTCACCTTACCGGTGCGCAACACCTCGCTCATCTTCTCGGCGTCGATGTCGTAGCTCATGGTCACGTGGTGCAGCACCGCCTCACCCAGCCGTTTCTGCGCGGCGCCACCGATCTTGCCGCCGTCGGAGGTGATGTCGTTGATGGGCACGTACCAGGCGTTGACGCCCTGCCCGGCCAGCGCGGCGAGCACCCACTGATCCAGGTACTGGTAGCTGGCCTCGTAGGACAGGCCGCGCACCAGCGACTCGGGCGCGTACAGCGAGTAGGTGATGCAGTTGCCGCCCTCCATGAACATGGCCCCGCCCCCGGAAATACGGCGCACCACCTTAATGCCGTGCTCTTCGACGCCGCCGGGCTGCACCTCGTTGACGTAGGACTGGTAGGAACCGATGACGGCCGCCTTGTCCTCCCATTCCCAAAACCGCAGCGTCGGACCACGCCGCCCGGCGGCGACCTCGCGGGTGAGAACCTCGTCGAGGGCGACGTTGAGCGGCGTCGGCACGGTCGGGGAATGGATCACGGACCACTCGTGGTCGGTGAAGTCCGTGGCCCCGGTGACGGCCCGGCGCACGGTCACGGCCACATCATGGGTGCTGAACCCGTGCAGCTGCAGCCCGTCGAAAGCGCTCAACGCCTGATCTAGCCGGGCGGTCAACGCCTCGGCGTCCTCGGTGACGGCCGCGCCGACCAGGGCCGGGCCGAGCACCTCGTAGGCGTCGTCGGGCTCCAGGAAGAAATCCCCCGAGATCTGCGCCGCGGCGAGCGTGTCCTCGTCGACCTCGACGTCGGCGACGACGAGCTTGCCGCCGGGGACCTTGATTTCGAAATGATGGTGGGTGCTCATGTCCTCCGACGTTAGCGCCCGAGTCGGGAACACGGGGCCCTCGCGCGACGTTGACAATGGTATGAGCGTTCCCGACCCCGACTTTCCCGCCCTGGCGATCGGACCCGACCGATGAGCATCGGAGTCAGCCTGCTGCTGGTGCTGCTGTTCGTGCTCGTCGGCGGCGTCTTCGCCGCCACGGAGATGGCGCTGGTCAGCTTGCGCGAATCGCAGATCCGCAAGATGGAGCGCGGCGGTAAGTCCGCCCGCACCGTCGCCGGCCTGGCCCGCGACTCGGGACGGTTTTTATCCGCGGTGCAGATAGGCGTGACCTTCGCCGGCTTCTTCTCCTCCGCGTTCGGAGCCTCGACCATCGCCCCGCAGATCGCCCCGTGGTTGACGCGCCTCGGCCTGAACGAAAACGTGGCCGGCGGCGTCGCCCTAGTGGTCATGACGCTGCTGGTGTCCTACCTGTCGCTGGTGCTCGGCGAGCTGGTGCCCAAACGCATCGCCATGCAAAAAGCCGAGGGCTTCAGCCTGGCGGTCGGCCCCACGCTGAACGTCTTCGCCACCCTCATGCGCCCGGTCATCTGGCTGATCAACAGTTCCTCGAACCTGCTGCTGCGGCTGCTGGGCTTCGACCCCGCCGCCCGCACCGAGGAAATGAGCACCGAAGAAGTCCGCGACATCGTCGCCGCCCATCAAGGCTTCGAGCAGACCGAACGAGAGATCCTCGACGACGTCTTCGAAGCCGGCCAACGCCTCGTCGGTGAAGTCATGCGCCACCGCTCCGACATGATCGCCTACGAAGCGGACGCCACCATCGCCGAGATCCTCTCCGACCTGCAAAAACAGCCGTATTCGCGCTACCCCGTCTACGACGGCACCGTCGACGCGATCGTCGGCTTCGTGCACGTCCGCGACGTCTTGAGCCGCGCCGCCGACGACGACTACGACGCCCCGCTGCGCTGCCTGATGCGCCCGATCGCCCAATTTCCCGGCACCAACCGGCTGCCGCAGGCGCTGTCGCAGATGCGTGCCTCCGGCAACCACATCGCCATCGTCGTCGACGAGTACGGCGGCACCGACGGCATGGTCACCCTCGAGGACCTCGTCGAAGAGCTCGTCGGCGAAATCTGGGACGAATACGACCGTGACGAACGCAGCGCCGCCCTGGCGCTGCACGAATCCCGCTCCCTGGAAGCGACGATGAACATCGAGGACTTCGCCGACGTCACCGGCATCGCTTTGCCCGACGGCCCCTACGAGACCGTCGCCGGCTGGCTGCTCGCAGAACTGGGGCGCCTGGGACGGGCAGGCGACGTCATCCCGATTCCGGCCGAGCTGACCGCCGACCCCGCCGACGACGGCGACAGCGGCGTCCACTACCAAATCGAGATCAAGGAAGTCGTCGGCAACCGCATCGTGCTCATCGAGCTGCGCAAAACCACCGTCGACCGCGAAGACGACGAGCTGACCCACTAAACTGATCGCCTATGTACGATCTCTCAACGCTGGCGGTGGCTTTCGCCATGACGCTGATCGCCGGTCTGGCCACTGGCGTCGGTGGGCTGATCGGCGTGGCCAAACGCGCGCCGGGGGACAGGTTCATGGCCAGCGCCCTCGGCTTGTCCGCCGGCGTCATGCTCTACGTCTCTTTCGTGGAGATCTTGCCCAAGGGGGTGGCGGATCTCTCTGCGGCCTGGGGCGGGGGCGTCGGGCCGTGGGCCGCGGTGGCCGCCTTCTTCGGCGGTGTGGCGCTCATCGCCGTCATCGACCGGTTCGTGCCGGAGGAGATCAACCCGCACGAGCCATCGACTGTGACGGGCTCGGCGGGGGATGCGCGCAAACGCAAGATGATGAAGGCCGGGGTGCTCACTGCGGTGGCGCTGGCCTTGCACAACTTCCCGGAGGGCTTCGCCACGTTCATTGCCGCGCTCGAGGACCCCATGGTCGCGGTGCCCATCGTCGCGGCCATCGCGATCCACAACATCCCGGAGGGCATCGCCGTGGCCGTGCCCATCCGGGAAGCCACCGGCTCGCGGGCCAAGGGGTTCTGGTGGGCGACGGCCTCCGGCCTGGCGGAGCCGGCGGGCGCGATCATCGGGTTCGTGATCTTGGCGCCGTTCATCGGCCCGGCGGCGATGGGGCTGTCCTTCGCCGCGGTCGCAGGCATCATGGTCTTTGTCAGCCTCGACGAGTTGCTGCCGACCGCGGAGGCCACCGGCAAGCACCACCACGCCATTTACGGGCTGATCGCGGGCATGGCGATCATGGCCCTGTCGCTGCTGCTGTTGGGCTAGTCTTCCGCGCGCGCGGCGCGCTCGAGGAGCCGGCGGTTGTCGTCGGCGTCGCGTTCGGCGATCTTCAGGTCGGACTTCTCCGCGGAGTCGCGGCCCAGGCGCTGGCTGGCGCGGAAGATCTCGATGAAGGCGTAGACCACCAGGCCCCAGATCAGGCCGACGACCAGGGAGCCGGCGGTGTTGACCAGCCAGCCCAGGATCCCGCCGCCCACGGCGGTCTCCCAGCCGTGGATGGTCTCATACGGCCAGGACCAGAACAGCTCGTCCATGCCTACGACCAGGATGTGGCCGCCGACCCAGAGCATGGCGAAGGTGCCCACCACCGCAATGACGTTGAGCACCAGCGGCATCGCCTTGACTAGGCCGCGGCCCAGATTGGGGGCTTGGCCGCGCTTGACCATCCCGAGCCCGATGTCGTCGAGCTTGACTAAGAGCGCGACGGCGCCGTAGACCACTGCGGTGATCAGTACGGCGACGACGACCAACGTAACCAATCGCAGCCAGAAGCCGTAGTCCAGCACGCTGTTGAGCGAGATGACCATGATCTCCGCGGACAAGATGAGGTCGGTGGTGATCGCGCTGCGCACGAGCTTGTCCTCCGCCTCCGGGCCCGTCTCCTTCACCGGGGCGTCGTGTTCGCCGTGGCCGGTGAGGGCGGAGACGATTTTATGGGCGCCCTCGAAGGCGAGGTAGGTGCCGCCGAGCATCAGCAGCGGAGTCAGCAGCCCCGGCGCCCAGACGGACAGGGCCATGGCGATGGGTAGGATGATGACCAACTTGTTGATCAACGAGCCCTTCGTGATGCGCCAGATCATGGGCAGCTCCCGGGCGGGGCTGGCGCCCTCCAGGTAGCCCGGGGTGACGGCGGCGTCGTCGATGACCACGCCGGCCGACTTGAGGGAGGTTTTGCCCGCCAAGGAGGCGACGTCGTCGACGGTGGCCGCGGCTTTGCGGGCGATCAACGCCACGTCGTCGAGGAGTGCGAGGAGACCACCGGCCATGAGTCAGCGCCTTTCATACGGTAATCATCGGGAAACCGACATCCTACACCCGGAAACCTCATTAGGATGGCGGCCATGAAGATCGCGGTGGTGGGGGCCGGCGCCGTCGGCGGCTGGTTCGGCGGTTGTTTGGCGCAGGCCGGGCACGAGGTGACGTTCGTGGCCCGCGGCGAGACGCTGCGGGTGTTGCGTAAGACGGGGTTGACCCTCAACGACGCCCCGCCCCTGCCCGTTCGCGCCGTCGCGGAGCTAGCTGAAGTCGACGACGCCGAGGTGGTGTTGTTGGCGGTGAAAGCCACCGGGCACATACGGTTGCGCGAGCTGCTCGCTGGTCTTCCGGCAGGGGCGGTGGTCGCGGTGACCCAGAATTCCGTGGAGGCCCCGCACCTGGTGGCCGAGGCAGTGGGGCGGCGACGGGTGTGGCCGGGCGTCGTGCGCGGTTTCTTCCACCACACCGGGCCCGGGCGCGTCGACTTCCACGGCGGGCCGATCTCATATTCCTTCGGTGCCTGGGACGGCGCCGACGATCCGGTGGCCCGCGCTTTCGCCGAGGCGCTGAGCGGCGCCGGAATCCAGGCGGACCTGCGTGAGGACGTCTTTGTCGACGTCTGGGAAAAGGCTATGTTCGTCACCTGCTTCGGGGCGCTCGGCTCCGTCGCTGGCAAACCGCTGGGACACCTGCGCACCCGGTTGCGGGGATCGCTGCGCGGGCTCATGGAAGAGGTCGCCGCTGTCGCGTGTGCCACCGGCGTGCCGCTGCCCGCCGACGCCGTGGAGCGCACCATGGCGTTTGCCGACCGCATGCCCGCCGAAGCGACGTCCTCCATGCAACGAGACCTGGCCGTCGGTCACGAAAGTGAGCTGGATGCGCAGGTCGGGGCGATTGTGCGGTTGGGCACAGCCCATGGGGTAGACGTCCGTTTGCATGGACTTCTTTATGGTTTGCTCAGGTAAGGTGTGCCGGTATGACTACCTCGTCGACCGCCCGCGTCACTTGCGATCGCCCGGGACGCTACGGAAAGCAACTCGCATCGCACTTCTCCCAGAAGCTGGAGACACGCTGGGACCCGGAGGCCGGCCGCGGACATCTCAGCTTCGGCGGCGAGACCCCCGGTGAAGTCGAGATGATCGCCGGCGACGGCGTCTTGCTGCTGCAACTGGAAGCCCC
>CALZCR010000087.1 GCA_945631445.1 uncultured Corynebacterium sp.
GGCCTTCCAGCTGATTGAGTTTTGCTGTGCCCCGCTCATCGGCGTCGCCGTGGCCCTGGTGGCGGGGCATGTCGCCCCGCCCCTGCTCATCAACCTGATGAAGCTGCAGGACACGAACGTCTCCTCGACGTATCGCACCGCCCCCGCCGAGGCGCAGCTGCTCGACGTCGCCGCCTTCCGCGACGGCGCCCCTACCCCCGGCAACGCCGGCCGGGAAGAGTGCGCCGACGGGGAGAGCGCCCCGCTGAGCTGTTTCCACGTCACCGGCCCCGCCCAGGTGGAGCGCACCACGGCCACGGCCCCGGCCGAGAAATACATCGAGGCCGACGTCACCACCCACATCACCGTCGACGTCGCCGGTCAGACCGCCCTAGAAATCGAGGACGAGCTGCGGATCAGCCGCGACTCCAACTTCCCCGTCCCCGAGCCCCGCGCCCACACGGAGGTCACCTCCCCTGCCCTGCGTATCGACGCAGCCGGAGAACCGGCGGTGCGCGAAGGCCTGCAGTGGTTTTTCCCCTTCACCACCGAACGGCGCTCTTACCTCTACTTTGACGTCCTCGCCCAGGAACCCACGCCCATCGACTACGTCGGGGAAACCGAGGTCTCCGGGCTGGAGGCCTGGGAATTCTCCCAGACCCTCGACGGGACGGCCCTGCCGTGGCCGTCGGAGGAGACTTTCTTCGGCCCCGCCGAGCGCTTCTACACTCCGGCCGAGCGCACCGACCGCGGCTTCGCCGACGATACCGCCGTGGCCCTGGAGCCCTACTACGCGATCGACCGGACCGTCTTCGTCGAACCGGAGACCGGCACAGTGCTGGACGTGCGGGAAACCCTGCACCTCTACTTGGCCACGGACGACGAGGACGCCGCTGACCTCATCGCCGCCACCGACGGGGCGGCGCACCCGCTGCGCACCCTCCTGCACACCGACGCCGACTGGGACGCCGACACCCGGGAGCAGCAGGCGGACAAGGCCCGACCCGACCTGGCGGTGCTGCGTGGGCTGCAGATCCTGGCGTGGGTGGCCAACGCCGTGGCCCTGGCGTTGATCGCCGCGCTGGTCGTGCACGTCGTCCGCGTCCGCGGTAACCGGGCCCGTTCCCTGACCGCCCCCGCCGAGCTTTAGAATGCCGCGCCCGGGGGTGGTCGCCGCGCTGGCCGCCTGGGCCGTCCTGCTCGTCGGCCTGCTCACCTGGCCGTTGCTGGGGCCGGGACAACTCGCCGCGCGCGACATGCTGGTGCTGGATCACCCGGCGCTGACCGCCGCGGCGCTGGGCTTCGGCGACCTGGCGGCGCGCAACGTGCCGCAGGACGGGCTGCTGGCGCTCGTCGGCACGCTGCTGCCGGCCTCCTGGTTCGCGCGCGTCGTGATCGTCGTCGCCGCCGCCGGGGCCGCCGCCGGCGCCGCCTGGCTCACCGCGGTGGTGCGGCGCCGAGCAGGCCTGCCGGTCACGGCGCTGCCGATCGCCGCGGCCATGACCGTGGCCGTATGGAACCCGTTCGCCGTCGAACGCCTCCTGCAGGGCCACTGGTCGCTGGTGGTGGCCGCCTGGCTATTGCCCGCCATCGCGGCCGCCGGGCTCACGGGCCGTGCGCTGCCGCAGGGGCTGCTGATCTTCGCTGCATCGCTGACCCCCACCGGTGGGCTCTTCGCCGCGGCCACGGCGGTCGTCACCGCCCGCGGCCGGCACCGGCTCAGCGCGCTGGTCGTGGGCGTGGCGTGCTGTCTGCCCTGGGTGGTGCCGGGGTTGCTGGCCGGGGCGGGGGCGACGACCTCGTCGGCGGCCTCGGTCGCGGCTTTCGCACCGCGGGCGGAAGAACACGTCGGGACCCTGGGGGCGTTGCTGGGGCTCGGCGGGATCTGGAACGCCGCCGCCGTGCCCGCCTCCCGCACGGTGGGCTTCGCGCTGGCCGGCGTCCTGCTTTTTGTCGTTCTCCTGCTCAGCGCCCGCCGCTGCCCGCCGGTGTTGCTCGCCCTGGCCGCGGCGGGCCTCGGCGGGGCGATCGCGGTCTGGCTTTTACCCGGCGCCGTCGGCTGGCTCGTGGAGACCGTGCCGGGCGCGGGGTTGCTCCGCGACGGCCAGAAGCTGGTGGCGCTCGCCCTGCCCGCCTACGTGGCCTTGGCCGGGCTGGCCCGCCCGATCCCGGCCGGGTTGATCGTGGTGCTGGCGATTCTGCAGGTGCCGGACGCGCCCAAGGCGGTGCAGCAGATTGCGCCGGTGCACGTCGCCGTGGATGAGGGACTGGTGGAATTCGCGGACGGGCGCGACGTGTTCTTCCCCGGCAGCTCCGGGCTGGTCACGCGTGCCGACGGCATGGTCGTCGTCGATCCCGCCATCAAGGCGCTGTCGGTGGTCCAGTCCGGGGAGCTGGTCGTCGACGGGGTGCGGGTCGACGCGCCGTCCCCGCGTTATGAGGCGGCGCAGCGCGCGTGGGCGGCGCGCGATATGGAGGCGCTGGCAAAGCTCGGCGTCGGCGTCGTCGTAGACGGCGAGCGCGTCGTGGAGACCGGAGCCCCCGCCCGGGGGCTGCCTGCGGCCGGGGTGGCGCTGCTGGCCTGGTGGTTGGCGGTGCCGCTGATGCTGGCGGGGTTGTGGGCTCTGCGGTCTAGGAATCTTGCGCGGTCAATCCCATGAGCAGTTCCTCGAACTGTGCGCCGGTGTCGTCCCAGGAAAACTGCCCGCTCCAGGTCCGCGCCTCCTCGCCGAGCCGGCGACGGTGGGCCGGGTCGTCGAGCAGCTCGCGGACGGCGGCGATGAAGCCGGGCAGCGTCTCCACCAGCAGACCGGTCTCCTCGTGCCGGATCGAGTCGCGCAGACCCCCGGAGACCCGGTAGCCGACCGTGGGCACCGCGTGCCGGGCGGCCTCCATCACCGCCAGCCCCCACCCCTCTTTGCGCGAGGGCATCAGGTGCACGGCGGCGCGCGCCAGCAGCGCGTGCTTGTAGTCCTCGGTGACCTGCCCGTGGAAGATGACCCGCTCGGCGACGCCACGCTGGATGGCGTACGAGCGCAGGTTGTCCTCCCACCAGCCGGAGCTGATGACGTCGAGGACGACGTTGGGGTGCTCGCCGACGAGGTCAGCGACCGTGTCGATCGCGTGCTCCAGCCGCTTGTGCGGCACCAGCCGCGACAGCGTCACCAGGTGCAGCGCCCCGTCGTCGGTCAGCTGCGGCAGGCTGCCCGGCACCGGGTCGACCCCGTTGGCGATGATGCGGATATCGTCGGCGTCCACCCCGAGCTCCGCCAGCTCGCTTTTCGACGCCTGCGACACCGTCACGTACGGCCGTCCACGGTAGATCCGCGGGGCCACCCGGGATTCGAGGAACCAGCCGATCCGGCCGAGCAGCCGGCCCGCCACCGGCCACTGTTCTCGGTGGCAGTGGTGGGTCAACAACACGGTGGGACGGTTCGTGACCAGGGCCGCGAAGAACGGGACGCCGTTTTGGGTGTCCACGACCACGTCCACCCCGCGCAACGATCCGATCCCCAGCCGGCCCAGCAGGATCGAGGCCAACGCCCGCGGGTAGACGGTGAATTTTCCGCCCGCCCGGACATACCGCACCCCGCCGCGTTCCGTCTTGGCCGGGGCGTCGGTGTGCCCGGCGGTGCGGTAGACCACCTCGTGGCCGCGTGCCGCGAGGTACTCGCCGACGTGCTCGAGGTAGCGCTCCGAGCCGCCGCCCTGCGGGTGGGTGGAGTCGCGCCAACACAACAAAAGAATCTTCATGGTTTCCGTCACCAGCTTACTTATCGCCGTGGCGTCGCCTTACACTGACAAGGATGAACCGCCGCGCCCGTTTTCCTGCCACCGCATCCCTGGCCACGCTGTCCCGCTCCGTGAGGTTGCTGCGCTCCTTCCCCTCGGAACAGGCCGACCCGGCGCGTTTCTACGGCGGGTTGGCCGAGGACACTGCCGAGTTAATCGGCGCGGTGGCCCTCGACATTACGGGCGCCGGCCTGGACGGGGCATCCGTGCTGGACGTCGGCGGCGGGCCCGGCTACTTCGCCGATGCCTTCCACGCCCGGGGCGCGGGCTACGTGGGGTTGGAGCCGGACGTGGGCGAGATGTCCGCCGCCGGCATCGAGGTCGCCGCCGCGGTGCGCGGCGACGGCGCCGCCCTGCCGTTCCGGAACGACGCCTTCGACGTGGTGTATTCCTCCAACGTGGCCGAACACGTCCCGGATTTCACCGCCCTCGGCGACGAGATGGTGCGTGTCACGCGCCCCGGCGGGCTGGCGGTGTTGAGTTACACGGTGTGGCTCGGTCCTTTCGGCGGGCACGAGACCGGGGTGTGGGAGCACTACGTGGGCGGGGGGTTCGCGCGCGATCGTTACGCGCGCCGGCACGGCCGTCCGCCGAAGAACGTGTTCGGCACGTCGTTGTTCGACGTCTCCTGCGCCGACGGGCTGGCGTGGGCGCAGTCGTTGGAGGCGCGCGGACTCGCCGACGTCCGGTTGTGTTTTCCCCGCTATCACCCGTCGTGGGCGTGGTGGCTGGTGCGGGCGCCGGTGCTGCGGGAGTTTTTGGTGAGCAACCTGGTGATCGTCGCCCAGAAGCGCTGAGGGCGCGGGAAATAAAATCCGGCCCGCCCCTTCATCGATGAAGGGACGGGCCGGATTCACACTCAGCCGAGGAGAGCCGAAGGAGGCGTTAAGCCTGCTTCTGCGCGTCGGCGATGCGGGTCTTGAGCGCCTCGAACTCGTCGAAGACCTCGCTCGGGACACGAGGGCCCAGGAAGGTCAGGTACTCGGCGTTGTCCTCGATGTTGGCGGCCCACTCGTCCGGGATGACCGCCAGCGACGCCTCGATGTCTTCCCTCGGGGTGTCCAGGCCGCTCAGGTCCAGGTCCTCCGGGCGGGCGGTGTGGCCCACGAGGGTCTCGGCGGCGTCGGCCTTGCCCTCGACGCGCTCGGTGATCCACTTGAGCACGCGCGAGTTCTCGCCGAAGCCCGGCCACAGGAAGCGGCCGTCGTCACCGCGACGGAACCAGTTGACCAGGAAGACCTCCGGCAGACGGTCCCCGCCCTTGGCGCCCATGTCGATCCAGTTCTGCAGGTAGTCGCCGATGTTGTAGCCGGCGAACGGCAACATGGCCATCGGGTCGTGGCGCAGGGAGCCGACCTTGGCCTCCGCGGAGGCGGCGGTCTGGCCGGAGGACAGGGTCGCGCCGATCATGGTGGCGTGGTTCCAGCTGGTGGCCTGGGTGACCAGGGGGACGGTGTCCGCGCGGCGGCCGCCGAACAAGATGGCGTCGAGCTTGACGCCCTTCCAGTCGTCGTACTCCGGCGCCGCGGTCGGGCACTGCGAGATGGCGACGGTGTAGCGGGAGTTCGGGTGGGCGGCCGGCTGCGGGGAGTCCGGGGTCCAGTCGTTGCCCTGCCAGTCGATGAGGTGGGCCGGCTTCTCGCCGTCCATGCCCTCCCACCAGACGTCGCCGTCGTCGGTGAGGGCGACGTTGGTGAACAGGGTGTTGCCCGGCTCCATGGTGCGCATGGCGATCGGGTTGGAGCCGTAGGAGGTGCCCGGCGCGACGCCGAAGAAGCCGTTCTCCGGGTTGACGGCGTAGAGGCCGTCTTCGCGCAGGTGCAGCCAGGCGATGTCGTCGCCGACGACCTCGGCGGTCCAGCCCTCCAGGGTGGGGGTGATCATGGCCAGGTTGGTCTTGCCGCAGGCGGACGGGAAGGCACCGGCGATGTGGAAGGCCTTGCCCTCCGGGTTGGTGAGCTTGAGGATGAGCATGTGCTCAGCCATCCAGCCCTCTTCCTTGGCCATGACGGAAGCGATGCGCAGGGCGAAGCACTTCTTGGCCAGGATGGCGTTGCCGCCGTAGCCGGAGCCGAAGGACCAGATTTCCTTGGTCTCCGGGAAGTGGGTGATGTATTTGGTGTCGTTGCACGGCCACGCGACGTCTTCTTCGCCCGGCTCGAGCGGGGCGCCCACGGAGTGCAGGCAGGGCACGAAGTCGCCGTCGACGCCGATCTTGTCCAGCGCCTCCTGGCCCATGCGGGTCATGATGCGCATGCTCAGCACGACGTAGGCGGAGTCGGTCAGCTGGACGCCGAGCTTGGGCTCCGGGTCGTTGATCGGGCCCATGCAGAAGGGCACCACGAACATGGTGCGGCCCTTCATGGAGCCGCGGAACTGCTCGCGCATCTCCTCTTTCATGGCGGCCGGCGGGGCCCAGTTGTTGGTCGGGCCCGCGTCTTCCTCGTTTTCCGAGCAAATGAAGGTGCGCGATTCGACGCGCGCGACGTCGGCGGGGTTCGAACGGGCGAGGAAGCTGTTCGGGCGCTTCTCCTCGTTCAGCTTGATCAGCGTTCCCGCTTCGACCAGCTCACCGGTGAGACGGTCCCACTCTTCCTGGGTACCGTCACAGACGACCACGTTTTCCGGCTGGAAAAGGTCGACGGCCTCGTTGATCCAGGTGATCAACTCCTCGTTCTGGGTCGGCGTTTCTCCGACAAGGCCTTTGATTGCGGTGGTCATGCACATCTCCTGACTGAATGCTCGCGATGGGAGTACTCCCCCCAACAATATCGGGCGATCATGCCCACGTGGGCCATACCCATTGGTCGTACGTCCGACCAATGGTCATTACCAGCACTTTCCCCAGTGTAATGCAGAGTACGTCACACCACCTCATGGGGTATGCCACTGTCCAAGCACCCCCTTTCGGGGCCTGGAAACACACAGTTTCCTCAGGAAAACACCGTCGTTTCCGTCCCGACCCCTACTTCCGGCCACCACCCCGCCCCGTAAACTCCGTCGTCACCGCCGACTTTCCGCCGCAAGGAATTGGAACGGGCGCACCTCACGTGAACAATGGGAACGGTGAATAGCCCCGAAGAGAATTCCCCCCGGCAGGAGCAGCTCGGCGAGCTGCCCGCCGGCCGCCCGCTGCAGACGGACTTCAACGACGGCCTGGACTAC
>CALZCR010000088.1 GCA_945631445.1 uncultured Corynebacterium sp.
CGCAACGATGGCGCAGGGACCGGCTGGCTTCTGCTGGCCATGCTCGTTATCGCCGCTGTCGGCGCCTTAGCGATCGTCCGGTACGTGGCACAGAAGAAAGCTGCGAAAAAGATGGCCATTGCCCGCAGCATCTCCCTCGCAGATCCCTCCGACCTGTCCTTATTGGCGACCACCACCTTGCGGCGTCGGGCCGAAGAAATCACCGTCGCGACTCGAGCTTCCGTGATCCGGGGCCAAGAAGCACTCGATAACGCCCATAGTGAGTTCGGGATAGGCCGAACCCGTGCCTTTACTCGAGCGCTCGACAACGCCGATCACGTCCTCCAGCACACGCAGCGCGACCGGAAGGAACTCTCCCTGGTCGTTCCCACGTTGCAGGCCGAAAACTCCACCGGTTTTTCCCGCACGCTGAAAAAACTCGGCTACAGCCTCAAACGGTGGTGGTTCCACTCCAGGAAATCACAATCTGGCTCCGGCGTGGAACAAGAGCCGCGCACCCGCATCAGACTCATCAGTCTCATTTCCGCTTATGGCCTGGCCCAAGAAGAACTCGACGAACAAATCGGCGCATTCACCGACCGCCGAGAACTTCTCCTGCACGCTCCCGCGCATCTCGATGAGCTCACCCGGCGGACCGTCTCCCTGCGGACTCGTCTGAAAAAGATGAGCGTCGTCTTCTCTGACCTGAAAGCCCGTTACGCACCGGCTCTCTTATCGTCCATCAACGAGAACGTGGGCAAGGCCGCCGACTCCCTCGACCACGCTGAACAACAACTGCAGATCGGCTACGAACTCAAAGCCAAGCCCGCCGGTGAGCAAGGACGGTTGTCTTACATCATCCGGGACACCACCCGAGCGGTGGAACGGACCGATGACCTGCTGCTGCGCATTCGAAATGCGGAAGACGACCTCGCCATCGCCCACGAAGGGCTGCCACCGCTCATCAAAGAAACCACCGAAGAAATCAAAGAGGCGGCACTGCTCAAGGAACGTGGCGCCTCACTGTACCTGCCTGCTGACTGGGAAGCCTTGGACACCGCCGCCGCAGAAGCGTCGATCGCATTGGCGGAAGCAAAAGCGCACGGCGCAACTGACCCCTTAGGGTCGTACACCGCCCTCTTGGAGGCGGACACCGCGTTAGAAGAACAGCTCCGATCTGCTCACACGGTCATTGACGCACAGAAGCGACAGCTGGCGCGACTTAATAAACACCTGTTGCCCGCCCAGGAACAGATCCAGGTGGCGGACAACCTCGTCGTCACTCATCAGGAGATAGTCAATACCGAAACCCGTGCCTCCCTGCTGAACGCCCGGCGACTGGTCGAACGAGCGACGCAGCTCAGAGAAGCCGCGGCTCCGTTATGGCAAGCAATCGAATACGCGACCCCATCTACCCAGCATGCGCAACAGGCTGCCGAGCAGGCACAAAAGGACATCACCGCTCACCAGGAAAAAGTGGAGGCGGAGCAGGAAGCCGCGCGCACCGCAGCGCGGAGAGAAGCTCGCATGGCAACGCTGAGAGAAGCACGCAGGGCGGCCCAAGAACGAGAGAACGAGAACAAGGCTGCGCGGAAGGCCACCAACAGAGCCGCCCGTTGGGCAGCCGCCGTCGCCGCCTCCAGCTCTTCGACCAGCTCCACCACCAGCCGGAGCTCGAGCTCAAGCAGCAGTTCCACCATGTCCAGCCGCAGATCCTCCAACTCCTCTCCTTCCCGCCGCAGCTCCAGCCGCGGCGGAAGCTTCGGGGGCGGCAGCAGCCGGGGCAGCCGAGGCGGCGGGTTCTCCAGCCGCGGCGGCTCGTTCTAGTTTTCTGCCGCCATCGCTCAATCCCCACAGGGCGGTTCCCGGTAGTCTTGGGTGCATGACTTCCTCGCGTTTCCGCTCGATTCTTCTCGGTGGCGCGTCCACCCTGGGCGCCGCCGCACTGGTGTCCCTGGCGCCACTGGCCGCGGCCCAGCAAGCGCCCTCCCCTGCCCTCGCTCAGGCGGAGCCGCTGCAGTGGCAGCAGGTGCAGGCCCAAGCCCCGGCGGGCGCAATTCCGCCCGGGCAGCTGACCGGGCGCGTCACCGACGCCTCCGGGGTCTTGAGCGCCAGCGAAGTCGCCGAGATCGAAGACGCGATCAACCAGTTCATGCGGGACAACCAGAAGTCGATCTTCATCGTCTATCTGCCGTCGTTCGGCCAGTACACCCCGGAGCAGTGGACGGAGCAGGCCGCGGCGGCCAACGGCGGCATGAACACTCTGGTCGCGGCGATCGCCACCGAGGACCGCCAATACGGCATCGGCGCCGACACCCGCTCCGGGTACTGGACCGACCAAGAACTCGACGACATCGACGCCGCCATGTATGGCCCGCTCGTGGAGTCCGATTGGGCGGGCGCCGGCCTGGCCGCCGTCGAGGGCGCCGCCACCTCGGGCCAGATCTCCGGGGAGTCCGCCGCCTGGCTGGGCGCGGGCGGGGTGGCCGTGGTCGGCGCCGGCGCCGGCATCTGGGCGGTCTCGCGCCGCAACAAGAAAAAGACCTCCGCCCAGCAGCTGGAGACCGCCCGGGAGCTCTCCCCCGACGACACGGACGCGATGCTGCGCCTGCCGGTGGAAACGCTGGAGACCCGCGCCCAGGAAGCCATCGTCGCCACGGACGAGTCGGTGCGCCACGCCCGCGAGGAGCTCGACATCGCCGTCGCCGAGTTCGGCGCGGAGCGCACCCGCCCGTTCACCCGGGCGATGAACAACGCCAGCGGCGCCCTGCAGCGCGCGCACCAGACGCAGCAGAAGCTCAACGACGCCATCCCGGAGACCGAGCCGCAAAAGCGCGCGATGCTGGTCGACATCATCTCCTCCTGCGGGTTGGCCCAAGAGTCGCTGGACGAGCAGTCCGCCGAGTTCAACGAGCTGCGCAACCTGCTGGTCAACGCCGGCGCGAAACTCGACGAGCTCACGCAGCAGACCATCGCCCTGCGCACTCGCGTGGAGCCGGCGCGGGCCACCCTGTCGGATCTGCGCTCGCGCTACGACGAGGCGATGCTGGAATCCATCGACGACAACGTGGAGATGGCCGAAGTCGCCCTCGCGCAGGCGGAGCAGCAGCTGGAGAGGGGCCGCGAGCTGGAAAACCAGCCCGCCGGCCAACAGGGCGGGTTGGTCAACGTCATCCGGGAAACCGAGCGGGCCCTGGACCTGACCGACACCTTGTTGGTGGGCGTGGAGCACGCCGACCAGGACATCATCACCGCGCAGGAGGGCCTGCAGCCGCTGATCGAAGAGGTCACCGGGGAAATCGAGGAAGCGGAACAGCTCAAGCGCCGCGGCGTGAAGCAGGGCACCCAGGCTGACTGGGACGCCCTCGACGAGGCCGTCGCGGAAGCCGCCTCCGTGCTGGAGCAGGTCCGCACCCAGGCGGAGCGCGACCCGCTGGGCGCGTATTCCGAGCTCATGGACTCGGACAGCCGGTTGGACGTCCAGCTCGACGCGGTGCGCGAATCCACGGCCTCGCAGGAGCGTCAGCTGGCCTTGTTGGACAAGCAGCTGGCCACCGCCCAATCGCAGATCCAGTCCGCGGAAGATCTCATCGCCTCCCGCGGCGCGGTGGTCCAGGCCCAGGCGCGCACGTATCTGGCGAACGCGAAGCAGCTGTCCGCCCAAGCGATGCACGGGCGCAAGACGCACACACGCCAGGCCACCGAGTACGCCCGTCAGGCGGCCCAGCAGGCGCAGCGCGCGTCGAAGCAGGCGCAGTCGGACGTGTCCGAGTACCGGCGCCGCATGACCACCCAGCAGGTCGGCGGCGGCGTCGGCAACGTGGTCACCGGCATCGTGCTGGGCCAGCTGCTCGGCGGCGGCGGGCGCGGCGGCTTCGGCGGAGGCTTTGGCGGCGGAGGCGGTTTCGGCGGGGGCGGTTTCGGCGGGGGCGGTTTCGGCGGGGGCGGCGGCGGATTCTCCAGCCGCGGCGGCTCCTTCTGAGCCGCTCCCCGGCTAGATCAGCGTGCGTCGCACCGGGGAGTCCACCAACACGCACGCCCAGGTGAGAAACACGGCGTCGAGCAGCGGCAGGACCTGAGAGTGCGGGCCGTCGCGGACCTCGACGTCGCCGGTGAGCAGCGGCCGCACGTACGCGGCCACCTTGCCGTCGGCGGTCTCCACCGCGCGTTCTTTCCGGAACATCGACGTCCGGTTGAGCCGGTAGCGCCGCCCGGCGCAGTCCCCCAGCAGCCGGGAGACCGTCATGCCCGGCTGGGTGACCCGGTAGACGTGGCCGTCGTCGGTGGTCGCCCGCACCCGGAAGTACATGGGGCCGGAAGAATGCTCCACCAAGAGGCGCTGGCCGCTGGTGACGATGACGTCGGCGCGGACGATCGCCAAGGTCTGCCCGGTCCCGTCGCGGAGCTCCGAACCGTTCCAGACCCAGTGGCCGCCGGAATCTTCAGTGAAGATCCCGGCGCGGTCGCTGCTGTGATTAGGCACAGGGCCAATCTATCGCGCCTAGATGATAAAGGCGAGAATCCCGGCCACGCTGAGAATGACCAGCGTGATGATCAACGCGTTCGCCGTCTGGTCCATCCGCGACTCCAACGCCAGGCGGGCAAACCAGCTCAGGGCGACGACGTCGTCGCTGTCTAAGCCGTGGTCCTCGGCGTGTCCCTCGAACTCCAGGATCGCCTTGCGCACGCCGTGATGCGCCCCGGTGAACTGGGCGATCTTGTGGTCGTGGTTGTCGTCGACGATCCAGTCGTTCTTGTTCTCGTTGATCAGGGTGAACGAGTGCCCGTTGAGGGAGACCTTGAGCTGTTTGTCGCGCGGAAATTTGCCGGCGGCGCGGTAGACCCGGCCGTCGGCGAGCGTGGCCGTGGCGCCGAGGTCCTTGGAGTAACTCAACTCCCAGACCTCCCCGGCCACGTCGGCCTTCTCCGCGGCGGCGTCGAACACCGCCAGCTCCAGCGGGCCCTCCTCGGCCAGCAGCCTGGGGCGGTCACGGTCTCCGCGGTCCCAGCTGGTGTAATGCATCAGCAGCCGATCAGTCGCTGGGCCAGGTATCCCTGCAGCTCAGCCAGCGGCACGCGCTCCTGCTCCATGGAGTCGCGCTCGCGGACGGTCACGGCGTTGTCCTCGAGGGTGTCGAAGTCGTAGGTCACGCAGAATGGGGTGCCCGTCTCATCCTGACGACGGTAGCGGCGGCCGATCGCGCCGGAGGTGTCGAAGTCGACGTTCCAGAACTCACGCAGCTCGTTGGCCAGCTTCTGCGCCGGCTCCGCCAGCTCCGGCTTCTTCGACAGCGGCAGGACGGCGACCTTGACCGGGGCCAGGCGGCGGTCCAGCTTGAGCACGACGCGCTTGTCGACCCCGCCCTTGGCGTTCGGGGCCTCATCCTCGGTGTAGGCGTCGATGAGGAAGGCCATGAGCGCGCGGCCCAGGCCGGCGGCCGGCTCGATGGTGAACGGGGTCCAGCGCTCTTCCGCTTCCTGGTCGTAGTAGCTCAGGTCCTCGCCGGAGGCCTCCGAGTGCACGCGCAGGTCGTAGTCGGTGCGGTTGGCGATGCCCTCGAGCTCGCCCCACTTGGTGCCCTGGAAGCCGTAGGCGTACTCGATGTCGACGGTGCGCTTGGAGTAGTGCGACAGGTCCTCCGGAGCGTGCTCGTTCAGACGCAGGTTCTCCGGGTCGATGCCCAGGTCGATGTACCACTGGTGGCGGTTGTCGATCCAGTACTGGTGCCAGTCCTCGTCCTCGCCCGGCTTGACGAAGAACTCCATCTCCATCTGCTCGAACTCGCGGGTGCGGAAGATGAAGTTGCCCGGGGTGATCTCGTTGCGGAAGGACTTGCCGATGTTGGCGATGCCGAACGGCGGCTTCATGCGCGCGGAGGTCATGACGTTCTTGAAGTTGACGAAGATGCCCTGTGCGGTCTCCGGGCGCAGGTAATGCAGTCCCTCTTCGTCGTCGACGGCGCCCAGGTAGGTCTTCATCAGGCCGGAGAACGGCTTCGGCTCAGTCCAGTTGCCCGGCTGGCCGGTCTCCGGGTCGTTGATGTCGGCCAGGCCGTTTTCGGGTTTGTGGCCGTGCTTTTCCTCGTAGGCCTCGATCAGGTGGTCGGCGCGGTAGCGTTTGTTGGTGTGCAGGGACTCCACCAGCGGGTCGGTGAAGACCTCCACGTGACCGGAGGTCACCCACACCTGGCGCGGCAGGATCAGCGAGGTGTCCATGCCGACGACGTCGTCGCGGCGGGTGACCATGTGGCGCCACCACTGACGCTTGATGTTCTCCTTCAGTTCCACGCCTAGCGGGCCGTAGTCCCAGGCGGAGCGGGTGCCGCCGTAGATTTCACCCGCAGGGTAAATCAACCCCCTGCGCTTGCAGAGGTTGATGACGGTGTCAAGAACGGAAGCTGCCATAGCTGTGAACTCATTCTCCTGTGATAGGCGGTCAACTCGCGCCCAGTCTAGCCTGCGCGTGTTCCCTGTTTAGCAGGGGTCTACCCTCGCCACATATCTAGGACACTTGTATAATATTGAGAAATCCCTCTCGTCTTTACAATTCACTCCTATTTTGCCGAAGTTCTTTCCCTGAAAGCCTCTCTCGGACTAGGTCGCCAGACAACCCCGAAGGAACGATCGCAGCGTGTTCACTCGCCAACCCGATCCACCATCCCTGGCCGCGGCGGCCACGGTCATCGCCGCCCTCGACTCCCCTCTGCGCCTGGAAATTCTGCTCAGACTCCACGAACGCACGCATGTGGTCCATGAACTCGTCTCACACCTGGGGAAATCACAGCCGCTGATCAGCCAGCACCTGCGCGTGCTCAAGCGTGCAGGGCTAGTGGAGTCGCGGCGCTCCGGCAGAGAAGTCTCTTACCGGCTGGTGAGCCTCGACACGATCGAGATCATCGAATCCGCGGCCCGCCTCGGCGGGAAGGTCAATCCGCGACAAGAGCAGCAGGAC
>CALZCR010000089.1 GCA_945631445.1 uncultured Corynebacterium sp.
AACGGTCTGGTGGCGCTGGTGTTCTCAGCCTCCGGCCCGATTGCCGTCATCCTGGCCGCGGCCGCGGCCGGCAACCTCAGCCCGGACCAGACCTCCTCCTGGATTCTCGGCGCCTTCCTCGGCAACGGCATCCTCACCCTGCTGCTGACGTACCTGTACCGCAGCCCCCAGGCCTACTTTTGGACCATTCCCGGCACCGTCATCGTCGGCGACGCCCTGATGCACCTGAGCTTCGGCGAAGTCATCGGCGCGTACCTGGCCACGGGCGTGCTCGTCTTCCTGCTCGGATGGACGGGCTTGATAGGGCGCATCATGGCCTTGCTGCCGGCGACAATCGTGATGGCGATGGTCGCCGGCATCTTCCTGCGCTTCGGGCTCGACCTGATCACCGCCGCCGTCGACGACCCGCTGATCACGATCTCCATGATCGTGGTGTTCGTCGGTCTCACCGTCTTCCCGAAGATCGCGGCGGTCGCGCCACCGGTGGCGATCGCCGCGGTCGTCGGCACGCTCATCGCGTTCGCCGCCGGCCGGGTCGACTCCGGGATCTTCGACGACGGCGTGGTCGCCGCCCCAGTGCTCACCACGCCGGAGTTTTCCCTCGGCGCCATGATGGAGCTCGTCCTCCCGCTCGCGATCACCGTGGTCATCGTCCAGAACGGCCAGGGCGTGGCGGTGCTCTCCGCCGCCGGCCACAAGCCCAGCGTCAACCTCGCCTCCGCGGCCAGCGGCCTGGTGTCGATTCCGATGGCGTTCATCGGCAACGTCACCACTTGCCTGACCGGCCCGACGAACGCCCTGATCATTTCCGGGCCGAACAAGGAACGCCATTACACGGCCGCCATGGTCACCGCCGTCGGCGCCATCGTCGTCGGCTTGTTCGCCCCCGCCTTCGTCGGTTTCATGTTGGCCATGCCCGCCTCCTTCATCGCCGCCCTGGCCGGCATCGCGATGCTCACCCCACTGAAGAACGCCTTCCTCGCCGGTTTCAAGGGGGCGTACTCCACGGGCGCACTCGTGTGCTTCCTGGTCACCGTCTCTGAGCTGACGCTGCTGGGCATCACCGCACCGTTCTGGGGCATCGTCTTCGGTTGCCTCGTCGCCTGGCTGCTGGACCCGAAACCGCAGAAGGCGGCGCCGGTGACGGAAGAAAAGGACAAAGGCACCGTGGCCGACTCCGCCGAGAGGGCCGCGAACACTGAGGCTACGTCGACGAAGGCGCCGGAGGCCTCCACTTCCAGCCCCGCCGCTTCCGTTCCTTGCGAGCACGACGTCAGGTCCGGTGCACGACGCTGACTCTTTATGCCCCGCGCGCTCCCCTGGGCGGACGTGAACTGTGAACGGTTCCGCCCGGGGGAGTCGCCGTTTCCATGCCCGCCCACTATGCGCGCGCATCGCCGGCCCCGCGGCGCCAACGCCTGCGGAAGATTCCGTGCATGCAGAAAACCCCGTCACCATGCGCGCGCCTGGTGACGGGGTCGGACAGCCGCGCGGGCGTTCCGCGCTGAGGCGACTGCGGCCAGCGGTTATTGCGGATGCGTCACGAGCATCTTCCTGGTCACCCGCAGCGGGCGGGTGACCGCGAAGAGCGCCGCGCCGAGGAAACCGACCGCGGCGTAGGCGAAGAAGCTCCACGGATGGGCCATGCCCAGCGACAGCAGCAACCCGCCCAACAAGGGGCCGGAGATCGCGCCGAGACGACCCACGCCGGCCGCCCCGCCCATGGCGGTCGCCCGCAGGTACGACGGGTGGTTGGCGCCGACGAAACCGTAGACGAGGTTCTGCGAGGAGAACACGAACACGCCCGTCAAGAAGACGATCGCATACAGGGCCAGCAGCGGCAGCTTGATGGCCATCAACGCCAGGAACACGCCGGAGAGCACGAACCACAGGATCCCGGTGGAGCGTGGGTTGGTCTTGTCGGAGATCTGGCCGGCGATGATCAGGCCGACGACGGCGCCGACGTTGAGCACCAGCAAGAAGCCCAGGGAGTTGCCCATGTCGTAGTCGGCCTCGCGCATGATCTGCGGCAACCAGGTGTTCAACCCGTAGACCAGCAGCAGCCCCATGAACGAGGTCAACCAGATGAAGATCGTGTTGCGGCGGTACCGCGGGGTCAGCAGGGAGGCGAAGCCCTTCGCGTCCTCCTTCTCGGCGGCGTCGATCTCGTCGTTGAGTTCGATGCCGTATTCCGCGGCCACCCGCTCGGCTTCCTCGTCCTTGCCCTTGGACTGCAGAAACTGCGGGGATTCCGGCAGCTTCCAGATCATGATCGGGGTGACCGCGATGCCGGCCAGCGCGCCGACGACGAACAGCGACTGCCAGCCGAAGTCGGCGAGCATGACGATGCCCAGCAGCGCGGTGAGCACGGCGCCGACGTGGTAGCCGGTGGTGGTGAACGTCGCCGAGGACCCGGCCTTGGCGCGGCCGCGGAATTCGGTCACCATGGAAATCGCCGTCGGCATGCAGCCACCCAGGCCGACGCCGGCGAGGAAGCGCAGCAGGATGAACAACCAGAGCTGGTCCACGAACCCCAGAAACAGCGTGAGCACGGAGAACGAGAACACGGAACCGATGATCACCCAGCGTCGGCCCACCGCGTCGGTGAGCCGGCCGATGGCCAGGGCCCCGAGCATCATGCCAAACAGCCCCGCCGTGGAGATTTGGGTGCCCTCCCCGGCGGTGAGCTGCAGCTGCGGGTCTTCCATCATGGCGGGCAGCACGACGCCGAGCACCACCATGTCGAAGCCGTCGAGGAGCACGGCGACCCAACACAGCACGACGGCGATCATCGGCGACTTACGCGCGACGGCCGCGCCGGCACCGCGGTCAGCGGCGGTGGTAAGAGAGCTCACGGGCGCTACACCTCGAACTTCGGCAGATCGATCCCGACGTACTGCTCCGCCTGGTAGCGGCGACCGGCCTCGGAGGAGATCATGGCCTCCAGCTCGGCGAGGCGGCGACGGTGCTGGAAGTAGCCCTGCTCCGGGACGGAGTGCAGCATGGAGCTCATCCAGTAGGAGAAGTGCTGGGCCCGCCAGATGCGCGGCACCGCGATCGCGGAGTAATTGTCCAGCAGGTCGTTGTCGCCGCGTTTGATCGCACGCACCAGGCCCGGCGCGAGGACGGAGACGTCCGCGACGGCCAGGTTCAGGCCCTTGGCGCCGGTCGGCGGCACCGTGTGGGCGGCGTCGCCGGCCAGGAACAGGCGACCGCGCTGCATCGGGTCAGTGACCGCCGAGCGGAACTTCAGGACGGACTTGTCGAAGATTTCGCCTTCCTGCACGGTCAGGCCTTCGCCGTCGACGCGCTTATGCAGCTGCTCCCAGATGCGTTCGTCGGACCACTGGTCGACGGTGTCGTTCGGGTCGCACTGCAGGTAGTAGCGCTGGACGTCTTTGGAGCGGGTGGAGATCAGCGCGAAGCCCTCTTCGTGGGTGGCGTAGATCAGTTCTTTTTGGGTCTGCGGTCCGTTGACCAGGATGCCGAACCAGGCGTAGGGGTATTCGTGGCGGGAGCGCACGGCGCCGTCCTGTTCCAGAATCGGGCCGCGGTAGGGCGACTTGGAGCCGTCGGCGGCGACGACGTAGTCGGCGGTCAGCTGCTCGTGGCGGCCGTCGGCGGTGGTGTAGTCGATGACCACCTTGTCGCCGTCGTAGCCGTCGGCGTCGTCGACCTGCGTCTCGAAGAGGATGGTGCCGCCGTCGGCGAGGCGCTTGGCGATGAAGTCCGTGAGGTATTCGTGCTGCGCCCAGACCGCCATTTGGTGGCCGGTCAGTTCTTTGAGGTCGATGCGGGTGCGGGCGCCGTTGATCGAGATGTCGATCGCGTCGTCGATGTCGGCGTGGGCGTCCATGCGCTCGGAGACGCCGGTCTGGCGCATCATGTTGATGACGCCCTGCTCGAGCACGCCGGCGCGGACGGTTTCTTCGACGTCCTGCCGGGAGCGGGATTCGAAGATGACGGATTCGACGCCGTGCTGGTGCAGCAGGTGCGACAGGGTCAGGCCGGCCGGGCCTGCGCCGATGATGGCGACGGGGGTGTGGGTCATGGCTCTCACTTCTCCTGGGTGTCGTTGTGTTCTGCCACGGCGGCGTCGAGCAGTTTGAAGCCGTGGTTGGAGTTGGGCACGCCCGCGTAAACGGCGGTGTGCAGCAGCACTTCGCCGATGGTCTCGGCGTCGACGCCGGCGCGCAGGGCCGCCTTGATGTGCATGTCCAGCTCGCCGTCGTTGCCGACGGCGGTGAGGATCGCGATGGTCAGCAGGCGCCGCTGGGTGTGGTCCAATGCGTCGCGGTTCCAGATGTCGCCCCAGGCGGTGCGGGTGATGAAGTCCTGGAATTTCTCGGTGACGGGGCTTTGGTTGGCGATCGCTCGGTCCACGTGGGCGTCGCCCAGGACCGCGCGGCGGTTGGCCATGCCGACCTCGTGGGCGGCGGTGCGTCCGGCGTCGTACTCGGGGGTGGTCATAGGTCTGCGGTCCTTTCGAGGATGTCGTCGACCAGGGCGGCGGCGTGGCCGACGTCCGGGTCATCGGGGAGTTTGGCGGCCATGGCGTCGGCGTCGACGATCAGGCCGGCCAGGCTGGTGTGGATGCGGGCGACCGCGCTGTCGGTGGCCGCGATCAGTTCCCGCATGGTCTGCCATTCGGCGTGCCAGCTGCCGGTGCCGCGCTGCAGTCGGCAGTCGAGGGCGTCGAGCATGGTGGCGGCCAGGGCCGGGGTGCGGCGGGCGTAGCCGTCGCAGGCGATCGCCGCCGCCGGGTTGGCTTTGTGCGGCATCGAGGAGGAGCCTCCCGGGGCGCCTTCGCGTACTTCGCCGACCTCGGTGGCGGAGTAGAAGATGACGTCGCCGGCGATTTTGCGGGCCGCGCCGGCCAGGCGGGCGGCGGCTGCGGCGACGGCGACCAGGGGCTGCCGGTCGGAGTGCCAGGCCAACGGCCAGGTCTCCAGTTCCAGCAGCTCCGCGAGCCGGTCGTGGATGCGCAGTCCGTGCGGGTGGGTGGCGGCCAGGGTGCCGGTGGCGCCGGCGTATTGCAGGGGCAGGGCCTCGATCGCATCCTCGAGGGCGGCCCGGGCGGCACTGCCGATCTGCAGCCAGGTGGCCGCGACCAGCCCGAAGGTGGTGGGCAGCGCCTGCTGGCCCAGGGTGCGGCCCATAATCGGGGTGGCGCGGTGGGTGACCGCCATCATGCGCAGGATGCGCTCGATGTCGGTGGTCCGTGACAGGGTGTGGGCCGCGGCGCGTCGGAGGCACAGCACCATCGCGGTGTCGACGGCGTCTTGGCTGGTGGCCCCGAGGTGGATGCCCGCGGGGGTGAGCCCTTGGTCTTCGGCCTGCTGTTTCAGCTGCGCCACGATGGGGATCGCCGGGTTAGCCCCGGCGGCGGAGGCCGCCGAGATCGCGTCGAGGTCGAGCTCGCAGGCGTCGATGACGGAGACGGCGGCGTCGCGGGCGTCGGCGTCGAGGACGGAGACGTCCGCGGCGGCGGTGGCCAAGGCGCGTTCGAATTCCAAGATGGCGTCGAGCCAGGCGGCGTCCGAGACCCGGGTCGCGGCGGCGGGGACGGCCTCGCCGTGGGCGGCGCGGTCGCTGTAGGTGTTGCGGGAGAGGTTGCTGGTGTCCATGGGGATCACACCCGGAAAAACGGCGTTTCGACGTCCGGGTCGTCGTGCTGGACGTGGATGGTCAGGTGGTAACCCCGCTCGGTCTGCTCGGCGATCAACGCCTCGCGGCGCTGCTCTCCCACGGCGGCGAGCACCGGGTCGGCGGCGTTGGCGTCGGTGTTGTCCGGGAAGTACAGGCGGGTGAACAGTCGCTCGAGCATGCCGCGGGCGAAGACCCCGACGTTCAGGTGCGGGGCCTGGCCGTCGAAGGCGCCGGGCAGCAGGGTGGTGAAGGTGGCGGTGCCGGTCTCGTCGGCCATGGCGCGGCCGAGCCCGCGGAAGCCGTCGACGGTGGCGGCGGAGCCGGTGCGCGGGTCGTTGGGGGCGTTGAAGGTGCCGTCGGGGCGGGTCTGCCAGATTTCGACCATGGCGTCGGCGATGGGCTCGCCGTCGCCGTCCAAGACGGTGAAGGAGATCTCGCAGGCGTCGCCGTCCTGTGCGGTGGCCACCTTCTCCGAGCCTGCCAGCGTCAGGCCGATGTGGACGTAGGGGCCGACGGTCTGCGAGGGGGTGATGCCGGCGGTGGTTTCATCCTGGTCGGTGATGGTGGAGACGGGGTAGCGGAACTCACCCGTTTTACCGGTGTCGATCATGGTGGGGTCCTTTCAGAGGAAAGTCGGGGTGGCGCTAGTTCTCGAACGGGGTGGCGTGGCGGCCGCGCAGGACGATGTCGAATTTGTAGCCGAGGGAGAAGTTCGGGCGGGTCTCGTCGTAGTCGAAGACGGAGATCATGCGCTCGCGGGCGTCGGCCGGGACGGCGTTGTAGATCGGGTCCTGGAAGAAGAAGGGGTCGTTCGGGAAGTACATCTGGGTGACCAGGCGCTCGCCGAACTGGCGGCCGTAGAGGGAGAAGTGGATGTGGGCGGGGCGCCAGGCGTTGTGGTGGTTGCCCCAGGGGTAGGCGCCCGGCATGACGGTGTAGAAGCTGTAGCGGCCGTCGGCGTCGGTCAGGGTGCGGGCGACGCCGTTGAAGTGGGGGTCGAGCGGGGCGGGCCAGGAATCGCCCTTGTGGCGGTAGCGGCCGGCGGAGTTGGCCTGCCAGACCTCGACGAGGGTGTTCGGCACGGGCTTGCCGTCCCAGCCCAGGACGCGGCCGTGGACGAGGATGCGCTGTCCGATGGCTTCGCCGCCGTTGGCGTGGGTCATGTCGTTGTCGACGCCGCCGAGGTCGCGTTCGCCGAAGACGGGGCCGGTGAGTTCGCCGAGGCGCTCCGGGACCAGGATCAGGTCGTTGTGGGGGTTGCGTTTGACGGTGGTGCGGT
>CALZCR010000090.1 GCA_945631445.1 uncultured Corynebacterium sp.
CCGCCTGCAGCGGCGCCGCCACCGGAAACTCGCCGACCCAACGCCGCGACGCCACCCGCGTCTGCCGGGACCGCAGCCACTGATCATCCCTGGTGGCGCTTCCCTTGGCCACCAACCCGTGCGCGGGCGCCGTGGCCTCGCGTCCCAGATACAGCTGCGCCGCGGTCTGGGCGGTGAACGTCAACCCCGGATGCGCGATGAGCAGCCCGCGCAGCAGCAGCGTCCCCCGCGGGCGCCGCGTGGCGTACACGCCCCGCGCGATACGGCACAGCTCGCCCGCGGCCACCGCCGCCGCTATCTGACGTTTCGTTTGTCCGCCCGCGCGCAGCTGCGCGGCGGTGACAATGTCCCCCGACATGACACCAGAGCTTAACCCTCTTCCGCGATCAAGATGTCGGTGACGATGCCGTCCGCCAACAACCGGCCCCGGTCGGTGACCGCGAGCCGCTCACCGTCGATACGCAGCAGCCCGTCGGCGACGTACTTGTCGACGGCCGCCCGCGCCCCCGCGCCGACCCACGCCAGCGGAACGCCCTCGCGCAACCGCAGTCCCAGCATCATCCGCTCCGTGTGACGGTCCTGCGGCGTCAGCTCTTCGGTCTCCGCGATCGGCAGCCCCTCGGCCGCGTAGTAGCGCGCCGGGTGCTTGACGTTGTAGAAACGCTCGTCGCCCAGGTGCGAATGCGCGCCGGGGCCCGCGCCCCACCAGTCGCCGTCGCGCCAGTAGATCATGTTGTGCTCGCATTGCCCGCCCGGCTTCGCCCAGTTGGAGACCTCGTACCAGTCGAAGCCGGCGCCCTCCAAGCGTTCGGAGATGATCGCGTAGCGGTCGGCGAAGACGTCCTCGTCCGGGGCGGGCAGCTCGCCGCGGCGCACTTTGCGCGCCATGGCGGTGCCGTCTTCGACGATCAACGAGTAGGCGGAGACGTGGTCGACGTCGGCGGACAACACCGCGTCCAGGGTGCGGCGGACGTCGTCGTCGGTTTCGGTGGGCGTGCCGTAGATCATGTCCAGGTTCACGTGCTCCACGCCTGCCGCGCGAGCCTCGCGCGCCGCGTCGACCGCCCGGCCCGGGGTGTGCGCGCGCTCCAGGATGCGCAGCACCGTCGACGACGCCGACTGCATCCCTAAAGAGACCCGGGTGTAGCCGGCCGCCAGGATCCCCTCGAAAAATTGCGGCGACACCGACTCCGGGTTCGATTCCGTGGTGATCTCCGCCCCCGGCGCCAGGCCGAAGGAGTTGCGCACCGCGTCCAGCACCCGCGTCAGGCCCGCCGCGCCCAACAGCGAGGGGGTGCCGCCGCCGACGAAGACCGTCTGGGCGGGCTGGCCGTGGCGCGCCGCCGCGGCGTCGAGTTCGCGCTCCAGCGCCTCGAGGTAGGCGTCCGTCGACGCCGCCGACCCCAACTCACCCGGGGTATAGGTGTTGAAGTCGCAATACCCGCAGCGGGTCGCACAAAACGGGACGTGGACATACACACCAAACATGTCGCCCACGATAGTCCACCCGTGACCTCCCACCGAACGGTGCTTTCGTGTACTTTTGCTTTATCTGCTTTTACCCTGACGCCGCCCCCTGCGGGCGAGAAGAGGATGGATAGTGCCCGACCCCGACAGTCGCAACCCCCGACCCCACATGTGTGCGGAAGGGGGTGCAGCATGATTGAAGCCCTAGTTTTGTTGCTGGTCGGCATGGTGATCATCGGCTTGATCATCGTCTGGAACGGCTTTCACGTCGCCCAGGAATTCTCCTACATGTCGGTCGACCGCAATGAGCTCCGCGTGGCCGCCGACGACGGCGACGTCCGCGCAGGGCGGGCCCTGGACATCACCAGGAAAACGTCGTTCATGTTGTCGGGCGCCCAGCTCGGCATCACGGTCACCGGCCTGCTCGTCGGCTACATCGCCGAACCGCTGGTGGGACGGGCGTTGGGCGCCATCTTCGGGGAGTTCGGCGTGCCCGAGGCCGTGAGCGTCGGCGTGGGCACCGTCTTGGCCCTGACGCTGGCCACCATCGTGCAGATGATTTTCGGGGAACTCTTCCCCAAGAACTACACGCTCGCCGCCCCCTACAAGTCCTCCCTCGCGCTCGCCCGGCCGACCCAGATCTACCTGCTGCTCTTCGGCTGGCTGATCCGCTTCTTCGACTGGTCGTCCAACACGCTGCTGCGGCTGTTGGGCATGGAACCGGTCGACGACGTCGACTCCACCGCCAACCGCGAGGACCTGGAGCGCGTCATCGAGAACTCCCGCGACTCCGGCGACCTCGACGGGCGCACCTACCTGGTGCTCGACCGCATGCTGGAGTTTCCACGCCAGGACGTCGACCACGCCATGATCCCGCGCTCGCGGGTCGCGGTGCTCAGCCCCGACGCCACCGTCGCCGAAGCCCGCCAGGAGATGGACAACTCGCACACCCGCTTCCCCGTCATCGACGACGACCACGTGCCCGTCGGCGTGATCAGCTTGCTCGACGTCCTGGACCGTTCCCTGGACCAGGCCACGCCCGTGAGCGAGCTCATGGCGGAGCCGACGATCCTGCACGAGCTGATGAGCCTGCCCGACGCCGTCTCCGAACTGCGCGCCGCCAACGACAAGATCGCCTGCGTCATCGACGAGTACGGCGGCTTCGTCGGCATCATCACCCTCGAGGACCTGGGCGAGGAAATCTTGGGCGAGTTCACCGACCGCCACGAGGACTCCGAGACCGAGGAAATCACCGAGTCCGCCGAAGACGAATGGCTCGCCGACGGCGACACCCCCGTCGACGAAGTCATCCGCGCCGTCGGCTACAAGCTGCCCACCGGCGACTACGAGACCCTCTCCGGCCTGTTGCTCTCCGAGTCGGGCGGCCTGATCGAAGAAGGCGAGACCGTCGTCTTCGAGCTGGAGGCGCTGCCCGAGGACTTCATCGACGGCGACGAGATCCCCGAGCGCTCCCTGCACGCGGAAATCCTCGAAGTCGAACGCAACGTGCCCAGTGAAATCAAGCTCACCTTGATCGAACCCGACAACGACCACGACAATGACAACGACGATAACGAGGAGGAGAAATAAATGACTGAGTGGTACATCGCTTTGCCGGTGACGGTGCTGATCATCGTGGCCTCCGCGTTTTTCGTGGTCACCGAATTTTCTCTGCTGTCCGCCCGCCGCCACCGTCTCGAAGAAGAGGCGGAGACCTCGCGTTCGGCCCGGGCCGGCCTGCGCAGCCTCAACGAACTGACCATCATGCTCGCCGGCGCGCAGCTGGGCATCACCGCGGCCACCTTCGCGCTCGGCGCGGTGACCAAACCGTGGGTGCACGGGCTATTGATGCCGCTGTTTGAGGCGGTGAACCTGCCCGCCGGGGCGGCCGACGTCATCGCCTTCATCGTCTCGCTGTTCATCGTGACGTTCCTGCACCTGGTTATCGGCGAGATGGCCCCGAAGTCCTGGGCCATCGCCCACCCCGAATCCGCGCTGCGCCTGATCGCGGTGCCGGCCCGCTGGTTCGTGGCCCTCTTTCGCCCGCTGCTGCTGTGGATCAACCACATCGCCAACCGGCTGGTCGCCCGGGCCGGGGAGGTGCCCGTCAACCGGGCCGCCGCCAAGGGCTACGACACCGAGACGCTGCACCACCTGGTGCGCCACTCCGCGGAGACCGGCACTTTGGACAAGGACTCCGCCGAGAACCTCGAAGGGGTCATCGCCATCGAGTCCGGCGACATCGGCCAGGCCGTGGCAGAGTATGGCTCCCGGATCTCCACGCTGCCGTCGACCGCCACCGTCGCCGACGTCCAGTCCAAGGCCCGTGCCGAGAACTACCTGCGGGTGCTCATCGACAAGCCCGGCTCCGCGCTGCCGTATGTGGTGCATGCCCAGGACACCGTGCTGGCGGAACCGGACGAGCCCGCCTCGCGGTATTCCTACGCGCCGTTGCAGCGCCCCGCCGCCACCCCCATCCGCGACGTGCTGGACGTGATGCGCGAACACAACGATCAACTGGTGCTGGTCACAGAGGGCCGCACCATCATCGGGTTGATCACGTGGGACGACATCATGAACCAGCTGTGGCCGGAGATCGAGCAGAAGCTCGACCAGGCGGGACGTTAAACCGGGCGAGAGTTAAGGGGCTCAGGACGCGAAGTCGCGTTCCCGGGCCTTCTTCGCCGCCACGCGGGCGACGATGGCGTCCACGCGGGCGCGTTCGACCAAAAACTCCGGCGGGTTCGCCCCCCGCATCGTGCGGGTGTACCCCGGGTGCGCCTCGACGACGGTGTCCAACCAGCCGCGGGTGACCTGGGCGACCAACTCGCCGATGCGCGCGTAATGGCGCGGCAGCGACACCGCGTCCAAGTCGCGGGCCACCCGGTCGGTCTGCTCCAAGGTGAACTCCACCAGCTCGGTCAAGTGCTGCACCGCCAAGGCGGTGCGGGCGTCGAGGGCGTCGGCCAGCTCGCGCACGGCCACCGGCGTCGACGAGATCGGGTGCAGTTCCTCGAGTCCCTCGGCGTCGAGCAGCTCCGGCTCCGGGATACGCGCGTCCGGGGACGACGACGCGGACAGCACCCCGGCGCGCACCCCGGAGGTCAGCGCCTGGCGCAGCCCGAGCAGCTCGCCGATGATGCGGCGGGCGTCGTGGCGGGCGTCGTCGACGATTTCGGAGAATTCGGCGAGGCATTCGGCGGCGAGGTCGCCGTCCCAGTCGTTGACTGCCTCGGCGAGGTGCTCGATGTATTCGGCGACCTCGTCCCCGATGTTGTAGATTTCCTGGGTCAGCTCACGGTGGCGCAGTTGTGCGGCGACTTTCTGCATCGAGGTGCTACTCCTTTCACCGACCCGGACGCCTTCGGTGTGAAGACGAGGACTCGTGTTCGTCATGCCTGACTCTAGGCGAGATCACCCGCGCCGGGCAGTTAAGACACACCGGCGTGGCTAGCGCCCATCGTAGAGGGCGCTGATGTCTTCTGCGAAGCGTTGGAAGACGACGTTGCGCTTGACTTTGAGGGTGGGAGTCAGTTCGTTTTCTTCCTCGGAGAGGTCGCGGTCCAGGATCCAGAACTTCTTGATGGCCTCGGCGTGGCTGACGCTTTTGTTGGCCATGTTGACGGCGTCTTGGATTTCGCTGCGCAGGGAGGGTTCGGTGACCAAATCGCCCAGTTTGCGGTTTTCCGGGATGTTGCGGTCGTCTTTCCAGCGGCGGAATTCTTCGTCGTCGAGGGTCACCAGCACCCCGATGAAGGGTTTGCCGTCGCCGACGATCAACGCCTGGGAGATCAGCGGGTGTTGGCGCAGGATTTCTTCCATGGGGCCGGGGGAGACGTTTTTGCCGCCGGCGGTGACGATGAGGTCTTTCTTGCGGCCGGTGATGGTGATGTGGCCGGTGTCGTCGATTTCGCCGAGGTCGCCGGTGTTGAACCACCCGTCTTGGAGTACCTCAGCGGTGGCCTCCTCGTTGTTCCAGTAGCCCTGGAACAGGCCGCCGCCGCAGACGAGGATTTCTCCGTCGTCGGTGACTTTGGCGCCGTAGCCGTTCAGCGGCTGTCCGACGGTGCCGATCTTTTGGTCGGCGAAGTCGACGGCGCAGGCCGCGGCGGTTTCCGTCAGCCCGTAGCCCTCGTAGACGGGCACGCCCAGGCCGCGGTAGAAGTGCGAGAGGTCCGAGGACATGGTGGAGCCGCCGGTGATGCAGTATTCGACGTGGCCGCCGAGGGCGTCGCGGATCTTGGAGTAGACCAGCCGGTCGAAGAGCGCGCGGCGGGCCTTCAGCGTCCGGGAGGGGCCTTCTTCGGTGTCCAGCGCCTGGGAGTATTCGATGGCGGTTTTTTCGGCGCTGCTGAACAACGACGCCGGTATCCCGCCCTTGTCCGCGGCCTTGTTGTAGGCGGCGGTGCGGACTTTCTCGTAGACGCGCGGCACGCCGAGCATCAGGTGCGGGCGCACGCGGTCCAGCGCCACGGTCAGGGTGGCGGTGTCCGACCAGTGCGACTGGGTGGCGCCGGCGATCGTCAGCGCCAGCGACACCGCGCGGGCGAGCACGTGGGCCATCGGCAGATAGGTCAGCATGCGGGTGCCCGGCTTGGCGATCGCCCCGATCGGGTTGGTCAAAATGGCGCGGGCCTGGAAAATCCAGTTGTAGTGGGTCAGGTGGCAACCCTTGGGCTTGCCGGTGGTGCCGGAGGTGTAGACGATGCTGGCCAGGTCCTCGTGGCGGATGGCGGTTATCCGCTTATCGACGTCTTTGTCCGGCACGGTGCGGCCCTCGAATTTGAGGGTGTCGATCGCCGAGGCGTCGATCTCCAGGATGCGGCGCATCCGGCTCGGGGAGCCGGCCAGCTGCGGGGTGCCGTCCTCCTGCAGGACGAGGTGCTCGATCAGGGAGGTGTTCTCCCTGGTTTCGGTGATCGCGACGACAGCGCCGGAGTCCTCGATGATCCACTGGATCTGCGCCAGGGAGCTGGAGGGGTAGATGGGCACGCTGGCGGCGCCGGCGGCCCAGATGGCGAAGTCCAGCAGCGACCATTCGTAGCGGGTCGTCGACAGCAGCGCGACCCGGTCCCCCGGCTCCACGCCCATCGCGATCAGCCCCTTGGCCACCTCCTTGACTTCGGTGGCGAAGTCCCGGGCGGTGACGTTGATCCATTCGTAGTTGGCGGGGCGGGTGAACAGCACCGTGTAGGGGTGCGCGAACGCCCCCGCCAGCATGGCGGACAGGCAGTTCTCGTCCGGCGCCAGCTGGAAACCGGCGGGGGTGTGGAATTCCTGCGAAGGGTCGGTGGCGGTCACGGTGGCGTGCCTTTCTGGTCGCATTGCAGTCACCGCTCACCGTACCCGCCCCCGCGGGCATTCCCGGTAGCTCGGCCCGACCCCGCGCGGGAACCGGACCTTTTTGGCAGGATGGCGGATGTGACTCATCTGGATGCGCTCATTGAAC
>CALZCR010000091.1 GCA_945631445.1 uncultured Corynebacterium sp.
GTCGGCATCTTGCGGGGGCCATTTCTGCTCCCGATCTTCCCCGCCGTCGTCGCCCTTGTCGTCGCCTTTGTCCTTTTTCTTCTCGCTCCGGTTCAGCAGCGAGTACCGCGTCGCATCCTTCCGGAAACGGCGGGCGCGACGGCGGGCGGCCTTCACCGACCTGCGGAGGAACTGGGACGACAACCGGATGCGCGGGTCCGGCCCGCTGTCGTCGTACTCGAAGACCGGCAGGCCGCGCTTGGAGTCCATCGTGGCCACCCGGGTGATGAACCCCGTCAGCAGGGCGATGATGATGACCCAGTTCTCGGGTACCCCCGCCCACGACAGGACGATGTAGACCACCGCCGTGAGCACGGCGATGGAAGCGTAGAGCTCCTGGGTGAACACCAACGGGACGCGGTCGCTCATGATGTCGCGCATGATGCCGCCGGCCACGCCGGTGACCACCGCCGCCATGACCGCGATGACCACACCGTGGCCGAGTTCCAAGGCGATCTGGGTGCCCAGCACGGAAAACGCGGCCAGGCCGATGGCGTCGCCGTAGAGGAACACCCGGTTGAAGTAGCGCGCCAGCACCGCCAGCTGGGTGGTCAGCAGCGCCACGCCGATGACGACGAGCAGGTACTGCGGGTTTTCCACCCAGATCAACGGGTAGTTGTCGATGAGGATGTCCCGGATGGTGCCGCCGCCGAGGGAGGTCAGCGCGGCCATGGCGGAGACGCCGAACCAGTCGAATTTCTGCCGCCCCGCAGACAGGGCGGCGGTGACGGCTTCAGCGCTGATGCCGACGATCCAGAGCGTCAGAAGCAGGGTTTGAGTGTCCACGACGGCTCTCCTTGGCAGTCAGATGTCGTATTCGACCAGCATCGGAGAATGATCGGACCAGCGCTCTTCGACGGTGGCGGCACGGTCGACCCAGGTGCGGGCCGCTGCATCGAGCATAGACCTGGTGGCCGCCTGGTAGTCGATGCGCCAGCCCGCGTTGTTGTTGAACGCCTGTCCGCGGTAGGTCCACCAGGTGTAGGGGGCGTCCTCCGGGTGCAGGCGGCGGGCCACGTCGAACCATTTCGGGTCCTGCGCCGCGCCGCGGATGGGGCGGGGCTCATAGTCGACGACGCCGAAGAATTCACCGAGGCCCGGTTTCTCCTGGGCTTCGGCGTCCGGAAAGGAACCGAAGACGGAATCCATCCAGGCGCGCTCGTCGGGCAGGTGTCCGGATTTCTTGCGGTTCGGCTGGGAGTTCTTCAGGTCCTGCTCGCGGTGGCAGATGTTCCAGTCGCCGCCGACGACCATCTTCTCGTGCGTGTCGGCCAACTCATCGAGCACGCCGGAGAATTCGTCCAGGAAGACGTATTTTTCGTCGAGCTTCTCGGAGTCCACCGCCCCGGAGGGCAAGTACAGGGAAGCCACGCGAATGTCTTGGTAGGTGCCTTCGAGCCAGCGGCCGGAATCTAAGAAAGAGCCGAAGCCGACGGTGACGTCCGCCAGGGGTTCCCGGGAGAGGATCCCCACCCCCGCGCGTCCCTTCGCCGCCGCCGGGGCGCCGACGTAGTGCCAGCCGGCGTCGAGGGCGGGCTGCAGGGCCTTGATCGATTCTTCGACCGTGGCGCGGACTTCCTGCAGCAGAACCACTTCGGCCGGGGTCTGTTTCAGCCAGGCGTGCATGCCCGGGTTTCCCTCATGGCGGATCTTGGTGGCGGCGCGAATTCCGTTGACGTTGACGCTGGCAATGGTGATACTCATGGCTGTCTATGCTAGCCGGAAGACCCATCCACAAATACACTTGCTCGCCGGATCAGGACGGGGTGCGGGCAGAGCGCGCCCGCAGATACACCGTCGGGAACCAGATGAGGATCGCGGCCACCGCCAACCCCGCGCCCGCCAACGCCGGCGCGGCGTAGCCGAAGCCCGCCGCGATGACCGCCCCGCCCAGGGCGGCGCCGCCCGCGTTCGCCAGGTTCAGGGCGGAATGGTTCAACGACGCCGCCAAGGTCTGCGCGTCGCCGGCGACGTCCATCAGCCGGACCTGCAACGTGGGGGTGAGCGAGGACCCGAAAAACCCGATCAGCCCGAAGTTGATCGTGCCGATCACCACGTGGGTGCTGGTGAAGTAAAAGCCCACCAGCACCACGCCGATCATCACCAGGGAGAACAGGATGCCGATCTCTAAGTTGCGGTCGGCGATGACCCCGCCCAGCCACTGCCCGCCGACGGAACCGACGCCGTAGGCCAGCAAGATCAGCCACATCCAGGAGACGTCGAGTCCGGCGCGCTCGGTCATCGTCCAGGTGATGTAGGTGTAGACGGCGAACATCCCGCCGAAGCCGACCGCGCCCAGCGCCAAGGTCAGCCACACTTGCGAACGTCCCAGGGCGCCGAGTTCGGTGCGCACGGAGGTCGGCGGCATTTCGCTCATGTGCGGCATGAGGAACCAGAGGGCCACCACCGTGGCCACCGCGATCGCGGCCACGAGCAGATAGGCCGCCGACCAGCCGAAGGCCTGGCCCAGGGCTTGGGCCGCGGGCACGCCGGCGACCGTGGCCACCGACAGGCCCATGCCGATGAAGGCCACGGCTTGGCCGCGTTTGCCGGGCGGGGACATCGAGGCCGCGGACAGTCCCGCCACCGAGAAATACGCGCCGTGCGGCAGGCCGGCGATGACGCGGGCCGCGATCAGGGTCGGATAGCTGTCGGCGAAGACCGCCAGCAGGTGGCCGAGGAAGAAGGCGCTCATCAAAAGCAGCAGCAGGCGGCGCCGGGGCATGCGTCCGGACAAGGCGGTGATGGTGGGGGCGCCCACCACCACGCCGAGGGCGTAGGCGGAGATGATCAGGCCCGCCCGGTCTTCCGTGACGCCGAAGTCCTGGGCGATCAGCGGCAGCAGCCCCATGGAGACGAATTCCGTGGTGCCGATGGCGAAGCCGCCGGCGGCCAGGGCGATCATGACGATCCAGCGGCGGCGCGGGGAGATGTCGGTCTGCCGCGGGACCGGCCGGCGGCGCGGACGGGCGGGGCGGACGGAGGTGAGTCGTTCAAGCACGTTACGCACCCTACTCCCCGCCGGGTGCGTCGGCCGGGCGTCCCGGCCCTGAAAGGTGGGCGCAACAGAGTGAGGACGCCCTCCCCCACATGGGAGTTAACCGTACGCACGTTCTGCTGGATCGGATATAACGGGTATAATGGGTGGAAGAAATTTTTACCGACTCAATTCAGGAGCACTGTGAGCAAGATCATCTGGACCCGCACCGACGAGGCCCCGCTGCTGGCGACCTACTCGTTCAAGCCGATCGTCGAGGCTTTCGCCTCCGCCGCTGACCTCGAGGTCGAAACCCGCGACATCTCGCTGGCCGCCCGCATCCTGGCCCAGTTCGGCCACCACGAGGACGCTCTGGCCGAGCTCGGCGAGCTCGCCAAGACCCCGGACGCCAACATCATCAAGCTCCCGAACATCTCCGCGTCCGAGGTGCAGCTGAAGGCCGCCATCAAGGAACTGCAGGCCGCCGGCTACGACCTGCCGGAGTACGAGGACGCCAAGGACAAGTACGGCGTCGCCCAGGGCTCCGCCGTCAACCCGGTCCTGCGTGAGGGCAACTCCGACCGCCGCGCGCCGCAGGCCGTCAAGAACTTCGCCAAGAAGAACCCGCACTCCATGGGCGAATGGTCGGCCGACTCCAAGACCGACGTCGCCACCATGGACTCCGGCGACTTCCGCCACAACGAGAAGTCCGTCGTCATCCCGTCCGAGGACTCCCTGTCCATCGTCCTGGTCAAGTCCGACGGCTCCGAAGAGGTACTCAAGGAGAGCCTGAAGGTCCAGGCCGGCGAGGTCATCGACGCCACTTACATGTCCGCCAAGGCCCTGGACGCGTTCCTGCTCGAGCAGGTCAAGCGCGCCAAGGACGAGGGCGTGCTCTTCTCCGCGCACATGAAGGCCACCATGATGAAGGTCTCCGACCCCATCATCTTCGGCCACATCGTCCGCGCCTTCTTCGCCGACGTCTACGAGCAGTACGGCTCCGAGCTCGAGGCCGCCGGCCTCAACGGCGAAAACGGCCTGGGCGCCATCTACGAAGGCCTGAAGGACCTGCCGAACGGCGAAGAAATCAAGGCCGCCTTCGACAAGGCCATGGCCGAGGGCCCGGCCCTGGCGCAGGTGAACTCCGACAAGGGCATCACCAACCTGCATGTCCCGTCCGACGTGATCATCGACGCCTCCATGCCGGCCATGATCCGCGCCGGCGGCAAGATGTGGAACAAGGACGATCAGACCCAGGACACCCTGGCCGTCATCCCGGACTCCTCCTACGCCGGCGTCTTCCAGGCCACCATCGAAGACTGCAAGGCCAACGGCGCCTTCGACCCGACCACCATGGGCACCGTCCCGAACGTCGGCCTGATGGCCCAGAAGGCCGAGGAGTACGGCTCCCACGACAAGACCTTCAAGATCGCCGCCGACGGCAAGGTCGAGGTCCGTAACTCCGCCGGCGACGTGCTCATCGAGCACGACGTTGAGGCCGGCGACGTCTGGCGCGCCTGCCAGACCAAGGACGCTCCGATCCAGGACTGGGTCAAGCTGGCCGTCAACCGCGCCCGCCTCTCCGGCATGAAGACCATCTTCTGGCTCGATTCCGAGCGCGGCCACGACGCCAACCTCATCGAGCTGGTCCAGAAATACCTCAAGGACCACGACACCGAGGGCCTGGACATCTCCATCATGTCCCCTGTCGAGGCCACCAAGGTCACCGTCGAGCGCATGCGCGCCGGCGAGGACACCATCTCCGTGACCGGCAACGTCCTGCGTGACTACAACACCGACCTGTTCCCGATCCTGGAGCTGGGCACCTCCGCCAAGATGCTCTCCGTCGTCCCGCTGATGGCCGGCGGCGGCCTCTTCGAGACGGGCGCCGGCGGCTCCGCACCGAAGCACGTCCAGCAGGTCCAGGAAGAAAACCACCTGCGCTGGGACTCCCTGGGCGAGTTCCTGGCCCTGGCCGAGTCCTTCCGCCACGAAGCCAACAACAACGGCAACGCCAAGGCCGGCGTCCTGGCCGACGCCCTGGACGTCGCCACCGAGAAGCTGCTCGACGAGGGCAAGTCCCCGTCCCGCAAGGTCGGCGAGATCGACAACCGCGGCTCGCACTTCTTCCTGGCCGCTTACTGGTCCGAGGCACTGGCCGAGCAGACCGAGAACACCGAGCTGGCCGAGGCGTTCAAGCCGGTCGCCGCCGCCTTCGCCGAGAACGCCGAAGAGATCAACCAGGCGCTGCTCGACGTCCAGGGCTCCGCCGTGGACCTGGGCGGCTACTACTACCCGAACGACGAGAAGACCGCCGCAGTCATGCGTCCGGTCGAGAAGCTCAACGAGCTCGTCGCGTCCATCAAGTAGTCTCACGCCGGCAGCCCACCTGCTGTCGCCGCTGAAAGAACGCTGAAAGAGCACGGCCCCGCTTCGGCGGGGCCGTGCTCTTCGTGGCGTGCGCACCTACCTGGTCACGCGCGCCGCCGACCGACGGATGGCCTCGTACCGCTGCACAACGATGAACTTCGGCGGGTTGAGCAAAAATTCCCGGGCCGTCGGCGCCTTTTCGTCGAGCACTTCCGCCGCCCGCCAGTAGAGGAACCCCCACCACCCGGCGTAGACGGCGACGGCGACGGCCACCGCGACGGCCCAGGCGAGGCCCTCCCCGCTCATCACGTAGAGCAGGGCCAGGACGCCCAGCGCGATGGACACGACGACCAGGACGTTGGTGGAGCCGTGCAGCAGATGGACCCACAGCATGACCGAGCCCACCGCCACGGAAATAAGCACGGCGAAGACCACGAACACGAAGAAGAGCGCGCGGTGACCGGCGGAGAAGAAGCCGTCGAAACGCTCCCCGCCCACAATCACGCTGAGCGAGAGATTCAGCAGCAGCGCAAAGAACACGACGTACAGGGCGTACCCGGTGACGGCGGCCCCCAACGCCCGGCCGGGATGGGCGATCGCGCCGACGTCGGCGAGGTCGTGTCGGCGGCTAATTTTTTCCAGTCGCCGGGCAGACTCCCACGCGCTGCCCTCGACCTGGCGTTGAAACAGGCCGGTGTGTTTCCACTCCGGCATCGACGAGTACGTGCTCAAAAACAGTAGGAAACTGACCGCGTAAAGCACCATGAACCGCGGGTGGGCCATATGCCGGGCGGCGCCGAGAAAACCCGCCCAACCCACGCCGCGGGCGTCGACTTCGCCGGCTTCGACGGCGCCGGCGAGATCAGCCAGGCCGAAGAGAACGGTCAACAGGAGGACGGCGAAGACCGCGCCGTAACTGACGATCAGGGAGATTTCCGCCTGGTTGGTGAAAAACCGCAACCGCTGTCGCTGATCCTCGGCCTCTGCCCGGGTCTGCGGGCGGGCGGAAGCGACGTCGTCGGCCGCCGAGACCGTCGAGTTCAATTGCACGGTCGCCGCCAAGAGGATTGCGACGAACAGGGCGACGAGCGCACCGACGTCGGCGATGGTCAGATCCAGCCGCAGAAAAGGCGTCAGGCCCTCCGGCAGCCGGATCCAGCCGAGCCAGCCGTGCTCGCCGCCGTAGACGTAGGCCACCGAGAAGAAGAAACACCAGGCCGTGAGGATCGCAAACACGAGCGTCACCCGCGCCAGCGTCACGGGCAGACCTCGGGAGCGGTGCTCATGGGGGTCGGCGGGATCGGCGGTCACGGTGGCTCTCCTTCAGGCGGCCCAACACTCCCCCTGAGCTTATCCCAGCCCGCCCACACCGCTCGGTCTTTTTAGTTTCAGCGCCCTCACCGGGGTGTTTGGCACAGACTAGACTGCTTTGTGTGCACCCCGCCCAGGTGGCTTCTACG
>CALZCR010000092.1 GCA_945631445.1 uncultured Corynebacterium sp.
TACAGGCAACCCGGCCCACTATGCGCGCGCATAGTCAGGGAACAGGGTTGAGGGACGCTAGCTTCAACGGCGCCCCGTGCATAGGTGCACTGCCCGGGAGAAGGGAAAACACCCGGGCGTGGCGTGGATACGCGCACTGCCCGGGCGTCATGGACTCCCCCGAATCCATCCCCCGAAACGGCCCCTGTGGTGCGGCCGGCGAAGCTCTTCAGCCTCGCAGAAATAAATATGCCTCATGGGGCGGGTTCTCGCGCACCATCGTTGCTCAATGGATTGTGCGCACTTGCCCGATCATTTCCCGGGAACTGGGCTATTCCCAGGGGGCGGGCAGGCAAGTGGCAGCTGGTTAGACCTTGTCGATGGCGTCGGCGATGCGGCTGATGGCTTCCGCGAGGATTTCGGGGGACGTCGCGAAGTTCAACCGGGCGTGGTGGGCGCCGCCGGGGCCGAAAGTGACGCCCTCATTGAGGGCGACCTTCGCGTTCTTCACCAGCCAGGCGGCGGGCTTTTCCAGGTGCCCGATCGCGGTGCCGGAAAAATCGATCCACATCAGGTACGTCGCCTCTGGGCGGGTGACTTTGATGCCGGGGACGTTTTCCTCGAGTTCGTCGGCGACCCAGTCGCGGGTGGAGCGCAGGTAATCGATTTGCTCGTCCAGCTGCGGCCCGCCGTCGCGGTAGCAGGTGGCGGCGGCCCAGATTCCGAGCGTGCCGACGCCGTCCTTGGCCACACCGGTCAGGCCGCGCCAGGTGCGCACGTCCTCGTCGTTGGAGAAGATCATCTGCGCGCACTTCAGGCCGGCGATGTTCCACGCCTTGGAGGTGGCGGTGACGGTGACGCAGACCTTCTCGGCCTTCTCACCCAGGGAGGCCGCGGGGACGTGGGTGCCGTCGAAGACGACGGCGGCGTGGATCTCGTCGACGAGCAGGCGGGCGTCGTACTTGTCGGCCAGGTCGATCAGATCGGTGAGCAGCTCGGCGCTGAGGGTGTAGCCGAGCGGGTTGTTCGGGGCGGCGAGCAGCAGGGAGCCGGCGCCGGAACGGAAGGCTTCTTCGATTTCAGTGAGGTCGAGGCCGCCGGCGGCGCGGACGTCGATACGCTCCCGGCCGGCGGTCTCCGGCAGTTCGAGGAACGGCGGGTAGGTGGGCACGGGCACGACGACGGGGGAGTCGGGGCGGGTGAAGTACTGGATCCCGAGCAGCATGCCGCGGACGACGTCGGCGACGGGGAAGACCTTCGCCGGGTCCGGGCGCCAGCCGAAGCGCTGCGCATAAAAGTCGGAGAGCGCTTCCGGCAGGTCGCTGGTGGCGGGGGTGTAGCCGAAGGACTCGTTGTCGACGGCGCGGCGGATGGTGTTTTTGACCGCCGGGTCGGTGGGGAAGTCGCTTTCGGCGACGAACAGCGGCAGGACGTCGTCGGGGTAGACGGTCCACTTGCGGGTGTTGCGGGCTTTCAGTTCGGCGAGGCTGGGAAATTTCATACTCGCCAGCGTACTTATCCCGCGGGGTTACTCATCTTCCTCGGTCGCGTCCGCGGTGAAGCCGAATTTTTTCAGCCGTTCCCGGTCCGCCGCGGAGGTGGAGGCGGTCAGTTGCAGCAGCTGGGAGTAGATGCCCCCGGAGCCGGCGAGTTCCTCGGGGGAGCCGATTTCGTCGACGCGGCCGCCGTCGAGGGTGATGATGGCGTCCACGTCCGCGATCGTGGACAGGCGGTGGGCGATGATCAGGGTGGTGCGGTCTTTCATCAGCTCCTCCAGACCGGCCTGCACGGCGCGTTCGGAGCGGTTGTCCAGGGCGCTGGTGGCTTCGTCGAGCACCAGGACCGGGGCGTCTTTGAGCATGGCGCGCGCCACGGAGACGCGTTGTTTCTGGCCGCCGGACAGGCGCAGGCCGCGTTCGCCGATGACGGTGTCGTAGCCCTCGGCGAAGTCCATGATGAAGTCGTGCGCGTTGGCGCGCTTGGCCACGGCCACGACTTCCTCGTCGGTGGCGTCGGGCTTGCCGTAGGCGATGTTCTCGCGGATCGTGCCGGAAAACAGGTTGGGTTCCTGGAAGACCACGCCGACGGAGGCGCGCAGCTGTTCGGAGGTCAGGTCGCGCACGTCATGGCCGCACACGGACATGGAGCCGGACTCCAACCGGTACAGCCCGAGCAGCAGATTCACGATGGTGGACTTGCCGCCGCCGGATTCGCCGACCAGGGCGATCTTCTGGCCTTCCCGGGCGGTGAAGGACACGTCGCTGAGCACGGGTTCGCCGGCTTCGTAGGCGAAGGTCACCTTGTCGAGCTCGATGACGGGGGCGTCCGGGTCGGGTCGCAGCGGCGCGACGGGGCTGTCCTGCAGCTCCGGCACATCGGAGGTCTGCGTCGCCTCGACGAGCTGGGCGTTGGCGGTCGGTTCCAGCTCTTCGGCCATGACCTTGAAGTAGTCTTTCGATCCGGCGATGGCGCGCTGGGCGGCGTCGACGATGAAGCTCATCATCTGTACCGGTTGCTTGGCCATGTTCACCAGCGTCAACAACATCACCATGTCACCGAGCGTGAAATTGCCGTTGATGGTCTGGAAGAACAGCACCAGGTAGATCGCCAGGAAGATGACGTTTAAGGCGCCGCCGCGGGCGGTGTCCATCCGGTGCCACCAGGAAGACTGCGGGCGGGTGATGTCGACGGTCTTGCCGTACCGACGCCCGAAGTCACCCAGCTCCCGGATCTCGGCGGTGAAGGACTTGACCACCTTGACCTGGCTGACCGTCTCGGAGAAGCGCCCGTTGGCCAGGTCCACCTGTTCGTTTTTGGCGCCCTCCAGCCGCTGCCACCGCTTGGAGGTCAACGCCGTCAGCCACATGTAAATGGGGAAGAGGGCGGCCAACAGGAGCGTCAACGGCCAGTAGTAGAACGTGGTGATCACCAGGATCGCGACCACCTGGATGATCATCGGCAGGAAGTTGTTCGCCGCCGACTGCAGAAACTGCGTGATCGAGGTGATCGAGCGGTCAAGGCGGGCGATGACGGTGCCGGTGACCTGGTTGTCGAAGTATTTCTGCGGCAACGCCAGCAGCTTGGCGTAGTAGCGCGTGGACAGGATCTGCCGCAGCCGCGCCCCCATCACGTCGCCGTAGTAGCCGCCGACGTTGGTGGAGACCGTGGTGGCCAGGTCCGCGGCGAACAACCCCAGGGCCAGCCAGACGAGGGTGCCGGCGACGTCACCTGCCGTCACGTCGCCGCTGAGCGACGCCACGATCGTGTCGGTGGCCTCCCGCAGGAGGAACGGGGAGACCAGGCCGAAGCCGGCGACCAGCGACGCGCAGAGGAAGATGAGGAGGTAAAAAGGCCACAGCGCGGAGGCGTTGCGGAGGATCCGGGCGAGGGATTGCACGGGCGATGCGCTCCTAAAAGGGACTCGATGATGAATATCTGATGCTATCAACAACGCCTATTATCCGCCCCGGCCCGTGGGCGGATAAACTGGCGGGACACTGTTGCATCCACGATTGACGACGATGAGAAGGAAGGTCCGCCCGTGAGGTTTGCCTTGGCCGCCGTGCTTACCGCTGGTCTTGTGTTGACCGGCTGCTCAAACTCTGGCGCCGGGAACGGCGCGGGGGAGTCGCTGGAGGTCAACGAGCCGGCAGACCCCGGCTCCGACTTCGAGGCCCGAGACGTCAACACCCGTACCGTGGACTCCAGCGAGTTCGCCGAGCCCGTCCTCGACGAGGGGCTGAACGTGGAATACCACTTCCAGGGCACCGCCTGGGGGCCCTACGGCGGCACCGTCGTCACCGTCGCGGTGACCAACCTCAACGAGGAGGAGGCCCTGCCCCCGGAAGCCCTCGGCGATCCGCAGCTGCGTTATGACGACGGCACCGGCTCCACCACTGCCAGCCTGCTGGAGACCACCGTGCCGGAGGGCTCCCCGCCGGCGCAGGTCCCGCTCGACCTGCCGTTGGGAGCCGGCGCGACCACCAACCTGCGTTTCACCTACGACGTCTCCCGCGGCAACCTCTACGACGCTGAATTCGAGATCGGCAACGTCGTCTACGAGGGAAACCTGGTCATCTGACGACGGGGCTCCGGCTAGGGTGGGGGCATGACTGAACTCGTTGTTCTCGCAGACAGCCAGGGCCGCCCCGCGGGCACGGCCCCCAAGGCGGAGATCCACACCGCCGACACCCCGCTGCATTTCGCTTTCTCCGCCTACCTGCTGGACGCGGAAGGCCGTCTGCTCATGACCCGCCGGGCGCTGAGCAAGAAAACGTGGCCGGGCGTGTGGACCAACAGCTTCTGCGGACACCCCGGCCCGGACGAAGCCAACGAAGACGCCGTGCGCCGCCGCGCCGCCGAAGAAGTCGGCATCGACCCCACCGACCTCGGTGAGGTGAAGCCAGTGTTGCCGGACTTTAAATACCGGGCCGTAGACTCCTCCGGCGTCGTGGAAAACGAGATCTGCCCGGTGTTCATCGTCACCCTCGCCGAAGGCGCCACTTTCACGCCCAACCCCGACGAAATCGACTCGCATGACTGGCTGACGGTCGAGGAGCTGTTCGCCGCCGTGGACGCCGCCCCCTTCGCGTTTTCGCCCTGGCTGGTCGAAGAGCTCGCGGATCAGCGCCTGCGCGTGGGGTTGAAGGCCTCGCGCACGTAACCCAACGGATCGACCACGTCGTCGAAGGAGCCGTCGATGAGCGAGAAACGGCGCGCCAGCTGGCTCTTCTTGTATGGCTCCCACCCGGGTTCCCCGGTGTGGGCATAAGAAATCAACCAGTCGTTCAACGGGGAATCGTGCACCCCGAACAGCGGCCGGATCTCCCGGCTGTGCCGGGCCGGCTCTTCCGCGGAGCCGACGAACTCCGCCATCCACACCGGCCCCGGGGCCCGCTCGGCGACCTCGCTGACCCACCGGCGGTTGCAGGAATCACCGATCAACCGCCCGGCCAGCCGGTTCGGGTCGATCTCCTTGGCCGCTTCCAACCACTGGCGGAAATTACCTTTCACCCCCATGATCGGGGCCAGCATCCGGGCGGCGAAAGCGCCGCTGCCGCGCTTGTCCGCCGGTTCGCCCAGGTCATAAAACTCGTCCCGGGCCGAGGTGACCACGATCGGCACCTTCGCCATTTTCTTCGGCTCCAGCGGCTGCGGGCCCAACGCCATGTCCGACCAAATCAGCCGCCGGAAGATCCCGTAGCCGCGCGTGATGCGCGCCGGGTTCGCCCGCGACAGGTGCTTGCGGGTCAGCGGGGTGTTCACGCACTGGCGCAGCAGCCCCTTGCGCTTTTTGTACGGCACGCGCGGGAAACACGGCGACATCGCCAGCACCCGGTGGAACGTGTCGCGGTAGTGGTCCTTGCGGCACAGCCACAGCGCGGTCGTCGCGCCGGCGGACTGGCCCACCACCGTCACGTTGCCGGCGTCGCCGCCGAAAAAGGCGATGTTTCGCTGGATCCAGTCGAGGGCGAGCTGGCAGTCGTGCACCGCACGGTAGTGCGCGGGGTCGTCGTCGTGGAAGCGGGCGAGTCCGGCGAGCAAGACGCGGTAGCCGATCTGGACGGTGATGACCCCGCCGCGGGCGTTCGCGCGGCCCTCGGCGCGGGGGTCGGTGTGCGAGCCCTTTTCGTAGCGGCCGCCGTGGATGTAGACCACGACCGGCAGCTCGTCGGCGGCGGTCGTCCCGGCGGGGACGGTGATCGACAAAGCGACCGCGTCCGGGCGGGGGACCGTGGCGTCGATGTCCTGGCCCTCCGCGGCGGGTTCGGCGTCGAAATACTCGCCGGGGATATGGGAGTACGGGATGGAGTGGAAGTGGGTGACGTCGTCGTGGCTCACTCCGGTGATTCTGCCCGCGGGCGCTTCTACTGTGACGGCCATGCCGGAAGTATAGGCCACTAGGATGGCGGGTGTGACTGACGTGAACCCTCTTCTGACCCCTTCCCAGCTTCCCTACGGCCTGCCGGACTTTGCGGCCATCGAACTCGACCACGTCGTGCCCGCCGTGGAGCGCGGCATCGCCGAACACGAGGCCGAGATCGCCGCGATCTGCGCGGTGGACGAGCCGACCTGGCAGAACACGGTGGAGGCGCTTGAAGTCTCCGGCGACGACCTCGACCGGGCCACCGCCTGGTTCTTCAACTTGCAGGGCACCGACGCCGACGACCGCTTCGACGCCGTCGCCGAAAAGATCGTGCCGCTGCTCTCCGCGCACTCGGACGCGATCTACCAGAACGCCGAGCTCTACCGCGCGCTGCAGGCGGTCACCCCGCCGGACGACGAGGAGTCCCGCCGCCTGCACGAGCACTTGTTGCGCGCTTTTCGACGCCGCGGCGCCGAGCTCGACGACGCCGGCAAGGCGCGCCTGACCGAGCTGAACCAGCGCCTGAGCGTGCTCTCCGAACAATTCGGCCGCAATCTGCTGGCCGACACCCAGAAACTCGCCGTGCGCTTCGACGACGCCGCGGAGCTGGCCGGGCTGTCGGAGGCCCGCATTGAGGCCGCCCGCCACGACGACGGTGGCTACGTGCTGCCCATCGAGTTGCCCACCACCCAGTCCGCCCAGGCGGAGCTGAAGTCCGCGGCCTCCCGCCGTGAGCTGTTCGACGCCTCGCGCGCCCGCGGCCGCGAGGACAACGTGGCCGTGGCCACCGAGTCCGTGCGCCTGCGCGCCGAACGCGCCCGCCTGCTCGGCTACGACACCCACGCCGACTACGTCATCGAGTTGGAGACCGCCGGCACCGCCGACGCCGCGCGCGCCCTGCTGCGCGATCTGGCTCCGGCCGCCAGCGCCAACGCCGAGGCCGAGCGCAAGCTGGCCGCCGAACTCGCCGGCGAGGACGACCTCGACGGCGCCGA
>CALZCR010000093.1 GCA_945631445.1 uncultured Corynebacterium sp.
CACCGGAGAAGCCCTCGTTGACCGAGCGCTCGCCGAAGGACTTGTCGATCTTCAGTGCGTCGCGGGCGCCGTTGACTTCCTTGACCCAGTTACGCAGCGAGGGGGCCTCGCCGCGGATGTGGGTGGCCGCGGAGCGCAGGAAGTTCGACGACGACACGCCCGGCACCTCGGTCGGGTACTGCATGGCCAGGAACAGGCCGGCGCGGGCGCGCTCGTCGACCTCGAGCTCGAGGACGTTGACGCCGTCGAGCAGGACCTCACCGGAGGTGACCTCGTACTTCGGGTGACCGGACAGGGTGTAGGCCAGGGTGGACTTGCCGGAGCCGTTCGGGCCCATGATGGCGTGGGTCTCGCCGGACTTGATGGTCAGGTTGACGCCCTTGAGGATCTCGATCGGCTCGGCGCCCTCCTCGTTCGGCAGGACCTGCGCGTGGAGGTTCTTGATTTCCAGAGTGGACATATCTGTTACAGGCTCTTTTCGTTTCAGGTGACGATGTGGGGATTAGGCGAGGACGCCGAGTTCTTCGATGACCCGGTCCTCGAGGTCCTCACGGATGGACTCGACGGAGACGTTGTTGATGATCTCGTTGAAGAATCCGCGGATGATCATGCGCCGGGCGTCTTCCTTCGGAATGCCGCGGGACATCAGGTAGAACATGTGCTCGTCGTCGAAACGGCCGACGGTGGCGGCGTGGCCGGCGCCGGCGATTTCACCGGTCTCGATCTCGAGGTTGGGGATCGCGTCGGCGCGGGCGCCTTCGCTGAGCACCAGGTTGCGGTTGGTCTCGTAGGTGTCGGTGTTGTCCGCGTTCGCGCGGATGAGCACGTCGCCGACCCAGCAGGTGCGGGCCTCGGGCTTGCCGGAGGTCGGATCCGCCTGCAGCGCACCCTTGTACAGGACGCGGGAACGGCAGTTCGGCTCCGAGTGATCCACCGTCAGACGGTTTTCGATGTACTGTCCGTCGTCGGCGAAGTACATGCCGTACATTTCGGCGTTGCCTCCCTGCGCGGTGTACTTCACGCGCGGGACGATGCGCACGATCTGGCCGCCGAAGGTGGCCACGGTGTGGCGCACGTGGGCGTCGCGGCCGACCTGGACGATCTGGTTGGACAGGTGGATCGCGTCGGCGTCCCAGTTCGCGTCGACGATGACGTTGACGTTGGCGTTGTCGCCGACGATGAATTCGACGTTGTCGGCGTGGGTGCCGGAACCGCGGTAGTTCAGCACGACGGTGGCTTCCGCGTTCGCGCCGACCTGGACGCTGGTCGCGCCGAAGGAGGTCACGTCCTCGCCCTTGCCGGTGATCGTGATGCGGATCGGATCAGCGACCTGCTCGTTGGCGGCGACCGTCACGAGCTGTGCGGACTCCATCGACGTCCAGGCCTGGGCGGCGACACGGTCGACGGGGGCACCGGCGGTGCCGAGACGCTCGTCGTCCTTGGACACCGTTTCCACGGTGACGTTCTCGGCGGCCTCGACCTGGACGTCCTGTTCAGTGGCCGGGGCGAACTTGCCGTTATGCAGTCCGCGGATGCGGCGCAGCGCGATGAAGCGCCAGACCTCGTCGCGTCCTCCCGGGACGGCGAAGTCATCGACGTTAAACGAGGTGAACGCGTCTCCCTTGTTGTTTTCTCCGGACGCGTTCTTGACTGTTGCGGTAGCCATTGTGGTCTAGCCCACCGATCCTTCCATTTGCAGTTCGATCAAACGGTTGAGCTCGAGGGCGTATTCCATCGGCAGCTCCTTGGCGACGGGCTCGACGAAGCCGCGCACGATCATCGCCATCGCCTCTTCCTCCGGGATGCCGCGGCTCTGCAGGTAGAACAGCTGCTCCTCGGAGACCTGCGACACCGTGGCCTCGTGGCCCAGCACGACATGGTCGTTGCGGATGTCGTTGTACGGGTAGGTGTCCGAACGCGAGATGTTGTCGACCAGCAGCGCGTCACACTCGACCTGGGAGGTGGAGTTGTGGGCGTTGGCGTTGACCTGGATCAGGCCTCGGTAGGACGTGCGTCCGCCGCCGCGGGCCACGGACTTGGACACGACGTTGGAAGAGGTGTGCGGGGCCATGTGGGTCATCTTGGCGCCGGTGTCCTGGAACTGGCCCTCGCCTGCGAAAGCGACGGAGAGGACCTCACCCTTGGCGTGCTCGCCGGTCAGCCAGACCGCCGGGTACTTCATGGTGACCTTGGAGCCGATGTTGCCGTCGACCCACTCCATGGTGGCGCCCTGCTCGGCCTTGGCACGCTTGGTGACCAGGTTGTAGACGTTGTTCGACCAGTTCTGGATGGTCGTGTAACGCACGCGGGCGTCCTTCTTGACGATGATCTCGACCACGGCGGAGTGCAGCGAGTCCGACTTGTAGATCGGAGCCGTGCAACCCTCGACGTAGTGGACGTAGGACCCCTCGTCCGCGATGATCAGGGTGCGCTCGAACTGGCCCATGTTCTCGGTGTTGATGCGGAAGTAGGCCTGCAGCGGGATGTCCACGTGGACTCCCGGCGGGACGTAGATGAAGGAGCCGCCGGACCAGACTGCGGTGTTCAGCGCGGAGAACTTGTTGTCGCCGGCCGGGATGACCGTGCCGAAGTACTCCTTGAACAGCTCCGGGTGTTCCTTCAGGGCGGTGTCGGTGTCGAGGAAGATGACGCCCTTTTCCTCCAGGTCCTCGCGGATCTGGTGGTAGACGACCTCCGACTCGTACTGGGCGGCGACGCCGGCGACCAGACGCTGCTTCTCGGCTTCCGGGATGCCCAGCTTGTCGTAGGTGTCCTTGATGTCCTGGGGCAGGTCGTTCCAGTCGGTGACCTGGCCCTCGGTGGAGCGGACAAAGTACTTGATGCGGTCGAAGTCGATGCCCGACAGGTCCGCGCCCCACTTGGGCATCGGCTGCTTGTCGAAGATCTTCAACGCCTTCAGGCGCTGCTCCAGCATCCACTCGGACTCGTCTTTGAGGCCGGAAATGTCGCGGACGACTTCCTCGCTGAGGCCACGGCGCGCGGAAGCGCCTGCCTCGTCAGAGTCGTGCCAACCATAGTTATACGGGCCAATGGAATCGATGATCTGGTCATCGGTCATGTCGGTCTCAAGACCGGGTGACGGTTTTGCTTGGGTCATGATCCGCTCCTCTCGCTGTTGATGTTCTCGGTCGGGATCAAAGGAATGTTCGTCGTACAGATGCCGTGCCCGTCCGTGATGGACGCGAGCGGTTGGACGTGCACGCCGACCAATGAGGAAATTACCTCATGCTCGGCCTCACAAATTTCCGGGTGCTCGGAGGCGACGTTGGCCACCGGGCAATGGTGCTGACAGATTTGGACGCCTGCCCCGGCTTTGGTCACCGAGGCCGCGTAACCGTGGCGGTCAAACGCCTCCGTCAGCTGCTCTGTCGTCTCTTCGATGGACGTTTCGGTCCCGTCGGACGGCAGGATTCCGTCGACGATCTCTTCCATCCTCTTTCTCGCGAACCTGTGCACCGCTTCCGTTCCCCCGACCTCACGCAGAGTATCGAGGGCCTCGGAAGCCAGTGTGTCGTAGGCGTGCCCGAATTCGGCACGTCCTGCGTTTGTGAGTCGATAGTGTTTCGCGGGACGACCCCGGCCGGCGCTTTTTCCTGCGCGCCAGTCGACCGTTTCCGCGAGCCCTTCATCGACCAGAATGTCTAGGTGTCGTCGGACACCTGCGGCCGAAAGGCCGAGACGATCACCGAGACCCGACGCAGTGTCAGGGCCGTGCTTGAGCAGCAGGGTCATGACCTGGCTTCGGGTTTCGCCTTCCACGGATCGCGCTTCAGGAACTTTGGCCTTGTCATTGTTCGCCACTGCATTCACCACCTTGCACTTACTCGTTTACCGGATCTTCGGCGTTCACCTTAAGACAACACTAGTGTTCCCTAATTCATTCCCGTTGTCCACCAGCACGGTTTTCCTCCTCCGGCGGCCCCGGCCCCTAGGATGAGGATTTGTGCATTCCAAGTCGAGGCGATCCCCCGCCGGTTCCGTCGCTGCCGGGCTTCACGATGAAGCCTTGGCGGCCCGTCCCGCCGCCAGCGGAATCCGGAGCCTCAACCGCTTCCTCGTCTTGCGGTGGGTCGGCGCAGTCGGGGCGCTGCTGATCGGGGTCGGGGCGCTGGGAGCCGGCGCCCTGCCGGTCGTCGGCAACCCCTACGTCCACTTCCCCGCCGGCTCGTTGCTGTCGCGGATGCTCCAGACTTCTTCCGCCGTCGTGTTCATCGGCGTGGCGCTGATGGTGGTGGCCTGGGTGCTGATGGCCCCCTTCGTCGGGGCGGGCAAGAAAACCCGGGAATCGGTGTCGATGTCCGTGCTCAAGCGCACGTTCGCGGTCTGGACGCTCCCGATCCTGATCACCGCCCCCATCTTCACCCAGGACATCTATTCCTATCTGGCGCACGGCTCGATCGTCGCGCACGGCATGGACCCGTACGCGGCCGGCCCCGTGCAGCTGCTGGGCACGGAACACCACCTGGCCCGCTCGGTCCCGTTCATCTGGGCGGAATCCCCCTCCCCCTACGGCCCCATGGCCTTAGGCATCGCCGCGGCCATCAGCAGACTGACCGGCGACGCCATCGTGTGGGGCGTGTTGGCCCATCGCCTGGCCTCGCTCATCGGGTTGGTCACCGCCGGCTGGGCCGTGGCCCGGCTCGCCAGACGTTGTCACGTCAACCCTCCCGCCGCGGTGTGGCTGGGCCTGCTCAACCCGCTCACCCTGCTGCACCTGATCGGCGGGATCCACAACGAGGCCATCCTCCTTGGCTTCATGCTCGTGGGCATGGAGGTCGGCCTCCGCGGGGTCGACCGGCTGCGCCGCGGCGACAACCGGGACGGCTGGCTCCTGGTGCTGGCCGCCGGCGCGCTGATCTCCTGTGCGGGGCTGGTCAAGGTGACCGGCTTTCTCGCGCTCGGGTTCGTCGGCATGGCCCTCGCGAAGTACCGGCACGAACGCGGCGCCCATCCTTTCCTCGCGGTCCTCGGCGCCGCGGCGGTCAAAATGGTGTGCCTGGTGATCACCACGGCGGCCGTCTCCGCGTTGACCGGCATCGGTCTGGGGTGGGTCACCGGCCAGGGCGGGGCGGCGACGATCCGCAGCTGGATGTCCGTCACGACGGACGTGGGCGTCATCTTCGGCTGGTTCGGGATGCTGCTCAATCTCGGCGACCACACTGCCGCCGTGCTCTCGATCACCCGCGCGATCGGCGTGCTCGTCGCGGCCGTGTTCATCGTGCGGATGCTTTTCGCCACTTTCCGTGGCACCATCCACCCCGTCGGGGGTCTCGGCGTCGGAACCTTCGTGCTGGTCATCCTGTTTCCGGTGGTCCATCCCTGGTACATGCTGTGGGCGATCCTCCCGCTGGCGGCCTGGGCCAACCGGTCCGGATTCCGCATCGCGGTGGTGGCTTATTCCGCGGCGATGAGTTTCTTCGTCCTCCCCCGCGGTTTGGCGCTGCCCCCGTCCACCGTCATCGCGATCTACGTGGCCGCGTTCCTCGGCTCGATAGCCGTCCTCGCGTTGGGGTGGCTCATTATTCGCAGATCACGGGCGATGGCCTAGACTATAGAGCCGTGACTACAACTTTCGACGGTGCAGCTCTGCAGCTGGAGGGCGTGGTCAAGGTCTTCGGCGATAAAACCGCCGTCGACGGCCTCTCCCTGACCGCCCGGACCGGGACGGTGCTGGCCCTTTTGGGGCCCAACGGCGCAGGCAAGACCACGACCATCGAGATGTGCGAAGGCTTCCAGAAACCGACCTCAGGCAGTATCCGGGTGCTCGGAATGGATCCGGCCACGCACCCGGAAGAGGTTCGTGGGCGCATCGGCGTCATGTTGCAGGGCGGGGGCTCCTACAACGGCATCCGGGTGGCCGAAATGATGCACCTGACCGCCGCCTACAACGCCAACCCCCACGACCCTGACTGGTTGATCTCACAGCTCGGCCTGGACGGGGTCCGTAAGACCACTTACCGGCGCTTGTCGGGCGGCCAGAAGCAGCGCCTCTCCCTCGGCATCGCACTGCTCGGGCGCCCGGAGCTCATCTTTTTGGATGAGCCGACCGCCGGCATGGACGCCCAGTCCCGCCTGGCCGTGTGGGAGCTGATCCGCGCGCTGCGCCGTGACGGGGTGACCGTCATTTTGACCACCCACCTCATGGACGAGGCAGAAGCCCTCGCCGACGACATCGTGATCATCGACCACGGCAAAGTCGTCGCCGAAGGCACCCCGGCAGACTTGACGACGGCCGGCGGGACGGTGCGCGACGAGCTGCATTTCAGCACCGACCGTGATTTCGACGCCGCCGGCCTCGGCGTCGACGTGACCATGGCCCGGCCACTGCATTACCGGGTGGACGCCGCGGCGACCCCGGAGCTGATCCGTGATCTCGCCGCGGCCGCGGCCGCCCAGGGCGTGCTGATCCGTTCCGTGGACGTCGCCCACCGCAACCTGGAGGACGTGTTCCTCGACATCACCGGCCGAGAATTGAGGAGCTGACGTGCACACCGACCTGTACCCCGCCGGAACTTTCACTCCGGCGCCGAAACGGGCGTCCGGGACCGCGATGGCGCTCGCCCAGGGCCGCATCGAAACCAAGTTGATGATCCGCCACGGCGAGCAACAGCTGCTCAACATCATCATCCCCTTGGCGATGCTGCTGGTGGCTTCCTTCATTCCGCTGTTGGGCGAGGACCGGGGGCTGGAACAGGTCTTCCCGATGATCCTGGCGGTGGCCACCACCAGCGCCGGTTTCACCGGGCAGGCCATCGGATTGGCTTTCGACCGCCGCTACGGGGCCTTGAAGCGCTCCGGCGC
>CALZCR010000094.1 GCA_945631445.1 uncultured Corynebacterium sp.
CTCCGACTTTGCGGCGTTGGGATGCCCGCAGCGCTACCTGGCGGACTACCGCGCGCTCATGGACACGCTGCCCATGACCGCGCGGCAAACGCAGGAGCTGCTGTCCGAGGCCAACCAGGCCTTCGCCTGCAACGCCGCGCTGTTCAGGCAGCTGGGCGAGGACCACCCCGGGTAACTACGCTGGGAAGAAAATCCCACTTGAGCGAAGGAAATACATGCCTGACTCGCCCCTGCAGAAATTGGACACCGACGGCGTCGAGCGCATCTTATGCGTCGTCGCCCACCCGGACGACCTGGAATACGGCATCTCCGCGGCGGTGGCCGCCTGGACTGCCGCCGGCATCCAGGTCGACTATCTGCTGATGACCGCGGGCGAAGCCGGGATGCGGCGCGCCCCGGACGAAGCGGGCCCGCTGCGCGCCCGGGAGCAGCGCGCCGCCTGCGACGTCGTCGGCGTCAACGACCTCACCATCCTGGACTTCCCGGACGGGCTGATGGAGCCGGGGCCGACGGTGCGCAAGGCGATCGCGAAGCAGATCCGCACGCTGCGCCCGAACATCGTGGTCACCTCCAACTTCGACCTCGAGGTGCCGTGGGGGATCAACCACATCGACCACCGGGTCACCGGCGAGGCCACCGCCGACGCCATCCGCGACGCCGACAACCGCTGGATCTTCACGGATCTGCTCGACGAGGGTCTGGAGCCGTGGAAGGCCGACCTCTTCCTCGTCGGTGGCGTGGCGGAGCCGGACACGTACGTCGACGTCACCGGCGAGGCCCTGGAAAAGGGCGTCGCCTCCCTCGAGGCCCATGAGGCCTACCTGGCGGATCTCCCGGACCATCCGGCGCCGAGGGCGATGCTCACCGAGATGGCCACAGAATGTGCCCGTGCCGTCGAGGACGGCTCCACGGACTGCGCCATCGGTTTTCGCGCCTGGCCGATGTAGCCTCAGGCGAAGACGACGGCGAGCAGCGACGCGCCCGTCGCCACAGTGGCGAGCAGAATCACCGCGACAAAGATCCACGGCACATACTTCGACATCGGGTCGTCGACGGGACGGACCTCTTCGGCGAGGCTCAAGGCGCGGGCGTGCGCGATTTCTCGTTCAACGAGGTGCGCCAGATATTGGTCCTGGTCAGCTTTGTGTCTCATAGCGTCCACCTTCCGGAAGTGGGGTTTGTCCCCGATGCTAAAGGCCACCCGCGCGGAATCCGCACCGCCACCCGTAGTGGAGTAGACCGAAAGACTGAAAGCAGATCCGCTCAGGACGCGTCGGCGTAGCGCGCCCGGCCCAGACAAAACACCCCGTACAACCCCAACCCGACCCCGATGACCACCAGCAGCACCGCCCCGAAAGGCTGCTGCCCGATATACCGGAAGGCCGCGTCCAACCCGGCGGCCTTCTCCGGGTCGCGGGTCAGCGCCGCCCACACCACCAACCCGCCCAAGACGGCGAACGCCACCCCGCGGGCCACATACCCCAGCACACCGACCACCACGATCGCGGAGCCGACCTTGCCCGCCTCGGCGCCGGCTTCCAGCTGCTTGGTGAACCTGCGTGTCACACCCAGAAACACGCTGCCGACCCCCACTCCGACGATCACGAGCCCCGCCACGACCACCAGCGCCACTCCCGCCGGCTGCTCCAGCGCCGTCGCCGTGACGTCGGTGGCGGTGTCTCCTTCCGACGTCGAATCCCCGCGCGCGAAAGTCGACGCCGTCCACGCCAGCGACAGATACACCACCGCCAGCACTGCGCCCTTTATCCGGGTCGACCACTCCGGTCCCACCACCGCCTGCAACAACCGCCACAGGCCCAGCGCCACCAACCCGGCCACGGCCACCCACAGCGCCACGCGCCCGCCCGGGGCCTGGGCGATATTCGACAACGCCCCCGCATTGGAGGCCTCCTCGCCACCGAAACCCAACGCGATCTGGAGAACCAGCCAGCCGAGGAGAATGTTGAGCAGTCCCATCACCACGTAGCCGAAGCGGGCGACGGCGGACAGCGCCGGATTGTTTTTGACTTGCTGGGCTGCATCTTGACCCTGCTGGCCGGCAGATTTCAGGTTCATGGTCTCCATTGAACTCTGTGGCGGGGGAGCGGGCAAGGTTCTCCGGCACATGCCGAGCAGAGGGCGTCTGGGCGGGCGCCTGCTCGGCGACGATGACGGTGCGGGGCAACCAGGCACCTGCGCACGTCGATAAGATTTGAGCACGAAAAATCCCCGTGCTCACCGCGGAAAGCGACGGGCACGGGGAGAGTCGCGGAAGAGCGAGAGAAACTAGCAGTCGTAGTACATCTCAAACTCCAGCGGCGTCGGACGCAGGCGGGCCGGCAGGACTTCCGTTTCCATCTTGAGGTCGATGTAGGTGTCGATGAGGTCCTTGGTGAACACGCCGCCCTCCAGCAGGAACTCGTGGTCCTTGCGCAGCGCCTCCAGCGCGCCTTCCAGGGAGGTCGGGCCCTGCGGGATCGCGGCGGCCTCCGCGGCGGGCAGCTCGTAGAGGTCCTTGTCCACCGGGTCGCCCGGATCGATGCGGTTCTTGATGCCGTCGATGCCGGCCATCAGCATGGCGGCCAGGCCCAGGTAGGCGTTGCCCGACGGGTCCGGGGTGCGGAACTCCACGCGCTTGGCCTTCGGGTTGGATCCGGTGATTGGGATACGGATCGCGGCGGAGCGGTTGCGCTGGGAATACACCAGGTTGATCGGGGCCTCGAAGCCCTTGACCAGGCGGTGGTAGGAGTTCAGGGTGGGGTTGGTGAATGCCTGCACGGCCGAAGCGTGGTGCAGCAGGCCGCCGATGTAGTAGCGGGCGATGTCCGACAGCCCGCCGTAGCCGGACTCGTCGTAGAACAGTGGCTCGCCGTCTTTCCACAGCGACTGGTGCGCGTGCATGCCGGAGCCGTTGTCCCCGGCCAGCGGCTTGGGCATGAAGGTGGCGGACTTGCCCCACTCCATGGCGGTGTTCTTGATGATGTACTTGAACACCTGCAGGTCGTCGGCGGCGTGCAGCAAGGTGTTGAAGCGGTAGTTGATCTCCTGCTGCCCGCCGGTGCCCACCTCGTGGTGGAAACGCTCGATGTCGAAGCCGACGCCCATGAGCCGGCGCACCATGGCGTCGCGGATCTCGACGGTCTGGTCGTGCGGGGCGGTGGGGAAGTAGCCGCCCTTCATGCGGTTCTTGTAACCGAGGTTCGGCCCGCCGTCGAGGTTGGTGTCCTCGCCGCGGTTCCACCAGCCTTCGTCGGAGTCGACCTCGTAGAAGGCGGAGTTAGCCTCCGCGGAGTAGCGGACTTTGTCGAAGACGTAGAACTCCGCCTCCAGGCCGAAGGACGCGGAGTCGGCGATGCCCGTGGAGGCGAGGTATTCTTCCGCCTTCTTGGCGATGTTGCGCGGGTCGCGGGAGAAAGGCTCCAGCGTGAACGGGTCGTTGACGAAGAACTGGATGTTCAGTGTCTTGGTGGAACGGAAAGGGTCGATCTTCGCGGTGGCGGGATCGGGCAGGAGCACCATGTCGGACTCGTCGACGGTGGTGAAACCACGGATGGAGGAACCGTCGAAGGCGAGGCCGTCTTCCGCCGCCTCGACGGTGAATTCGGAGGCGGGGATTGAAAAATGGTGTTCCGTGCCGGGGACGTCGGTGAAGCGGACGTCGACGAATTCGACGCCTTCGTCAGCGATGTAGTTGACGATGTCCTGGGTGGATTCGAAGGCCACGGTGACTTCCTCCGCGTGTTAGGCAATAAGTGATGGGACCCAGCGTAAACGATCCCGAGGCCCGGCACTGAACCGCGTCTATCTATTTCTTCCTGCCTGGGGCTCCGGCTAGGCTTGCAACACATGGCGTACAGGAATAAGCGGAGCTGGCTCGACGGGCCGGAAATCCCGGCGCAATTTGACGATGATCCCAGCAACCCGGGCAGATGGCCTGGGGATAAGATGGGGCTGCCGCAATCCGGGCCAGGGGCGATGGCCTCCGTCGGTCGCCGTGCCATGGCAGTACTGATCGACTGGGTCTTCTGCTGGTTCATCGCCTCGTTTGTGGTGAGATTCACTGACGCGCTCGGTAGTGTCTCCACGGTCACGCTGCTGCTGTGGATGCTGCTCGGCATTATCGGCGGCTGGCTGTTCGCCCGCACGCCGGGCATGATGTTCCTGCGCATGGGCGTCGCCCGCATCGACGTCGGCGGCGCCCGGGTGGGCCTGTGGCGTGCCGTGGTGCGCACCCTGCTCACCGCCTTCGTGCTGCCGGCGGCTCTGGTGGACCAGGACGGCCGGGGCATGCACGACCGCGCCACCGGCACCGCGGTCATCATGGGCTGACGCCGCCCCCTCACGCCCCCTCCCGTCGACGCACCTTCGTGCGCGGCGGGATTTTTGTGTCTGCGGCGCCCAAGGAGACGGCGAAAACATAATGTCCCGCACCGCCACGGAAGGCAACCGTGGCTGGGCGGGACGTATGCCGGGGGAGAGGCGGCGTGCGGTGGGACGCTACTTCTTCTTCGAGCGTTCGCTCGCGCGGCGCATGCGGCGGTTCATGCCCGCCATGTTCTGCGCCTGCTTCGGGACCGGCCCCTTCGGCAGCCCGGCCTGCTGGCCGCCGCGGACGTGGTCGAGGGCCTCGACCTTCGCGGCGACGCCCATGACCTCGCCCTTCTTGTAGTTGCGCGGGAATTTCAGCATGTGGCGCTGCAACTTCTTCAGCGGCACCTGCCCGGCCTCGGTGTCGTCGCCCACGATGACCTGGTAGATCGGCACGCCGGCGAGCAGGCGGTCGGCCCGCTTGACCTGCTGGTTCATCAGCGGCTTCAGGCGGTTCGGGTTACCCTCGCCGACGAAGATGACGCCCGGGTTACCCACCACCCGGTGCACGATGTCCATTTGGGTGGTGCCGGCGACGCCGTTCTCGACCACCCAGGCGATGCCCATGGTGTTGCGCATGTTCTCCAACGCCCAACCGGCGGCGCCCGGACTGTCGTCGACCTGGTCGTACATGTTGTTTTCCAGGCGCTTGCTGAAGAACCACATCGCCACGGCGAAGCCGAGCACGATGCCCAGGACCAGCATCCACCATTGGCCGCCCCACAGGAAGCCAATGGCGAACATCAGCAGCGCAATGCCGATCCAGATGATCAGCATGTAGGGGACAAGCTTCTTGTCCTTCTTGCGCAGCATGTTGAACGCCTGCCAGACCTGTTTCCAGGTCTGGTTGCGCTTTTCACGCTTTGCGGAGCGCTCCTGCTTCTTGGCCGCCTTCTCGGCTGCCTTCGCCTTCTTTTTTGCCTCGTCTGCCATGGCCTCTACTCTAGGCGAGCCGTCGGCCGGCTAGGCAATCAACCACCGAGTTTCTTATTGGCCGGCGACCGGATGTTCCGCGGAAGGACCGTACTTGTCCAGCAGCGTGGACGCCTCCTGCGTGGTGGCGCCCTCGGAGGTCTCGGCCAGGTGCTTGAGGTTGTCCGGCAGCTCGCGGCCGCGCTTGTGCATCGCCTCGACGTAGAGCTTGCCGGCACGGTAGGACGAGCGCACGAGCGGGCCGGCCATGACGGTGAAACCCATCTCCTCGGCGGCGTCGCGGTGCTCGATGAACTCTTCCGGCTTCACCCAGCGCTCGATGGGGTGGTAGGTCGGGCCCGGGCGCAGGTACTGGGTGATGGTGATGATGTCGGTGCCCGCTTCGCGCATCTCGGTCATGGCCTCATGGACCTCCTCAGGGGTCTCGCCCATGCCGAGGATGAGGTTGGACTTGGTGATCAGCCCGAACTCGTGGGCCTGGTTGATCACGTCCAAGGAGCGGTCGAAACGGAACGCCGGGCGGATGCGCTTGAAGATGCGCGGCACCGTCTCGACGTTGTGGGCGAAGACCTCCGGGCGGGCCTCGAAGACCTCTGCCAGCAAGTCCGGCTTGCCGGAGAAGTCCGGGGTGAGGTTTTCCACGCCGGTGTGCGGGTTGAGCTCGTGGATCTTGCGCACGACCTCGGCGTAGAGCCAGGCTCCCTCGTCTTCGAGATCGTCACGGGTGACGCCGGTGATGGTGGCGTAGTTCAGTTCCATTTCCTGGATGGACTCGGCCACGCGGCGTGGTTCGTCGAGGTCCAGCGGGCTGGGCTTGCCGGTGGCGATGTCGCAGAAATCACAGCGACGAGAGCACACGGAACCGCCGATGAGGAAGGTGGCCTCACGGGATTCCCAACATTCGTGGATGTTGGGGCAGCCCGCTTCCTGGCACACGGTGTGCAGGGAAGCGCCCTTCACCTTCTCTTTCATGTCCTGGTATTCAGGGCCGTTCTTCACCGCATTGCGGATCCACCGCGGCTTGGACTCGATGGGGGTCTGGGAGTTGCGCTTTTCGATGCGCAACATCTTGCGTCCTTCTGGTGCGATAGTCACAATCTTCAAGTTATCCGTTAGTAATTCAAGAGTCGAGTATTTGTCTCAGCCTACCTGGTTTGGCGGCCTGGCCGGCGCGGGCCGGAACGTGGTCAGACACGGGTGGGGTCAGGCGCGGTGGCGAAAGTATGGTCCGCGACCACCAGCCGACCTTCCAGCGCGTCCGTCAGCGCCGCCACGAGCGGGTCCTCGACGTCCGTCGGGAGCACTTTCCGGCCCAGCTCCAACGACAGCGTGGAATTGTCCGCGTCGTCGATGCCGCACGCCACGATGTGCTCGTAGTATTCCAGCGTGTTGGAGCAGTTGATCGCCAGCCCGTGCATCGTCACCCCGCGGGTGATGCGGATGCCCAGGGCCGCGAGCTTCCGGTCGCGGCCCGGGGCGGCGGGGTCGGCGGCGGGGACGTCGTGAG
>CALZCR010000095.1 GCA_945631445.1 uncultured Corynebacterium sp.
CGTGCCCTGCGGCTGATCGCCGGCATGATTCGGTCCAACCAGCCGGGCAAGCTGCTCGGCGTGCTCTCCGGCGCCTTGGCGGCCATCGCCGCCACCGGCGGCTTCGGCGTGTTCTACGGCTCGATCTGGGATCTTTCCGAGTCCATGCAGGTGTGGCGCCTGCTGCTGGTCTCTGTGCTGGGCGTGCTCGTGTTGTCCGCCTGGCTGATCATCAGCAACCGGCTCTGGATCAGGGGAAACACGCAGGATTCCCGGTGGCGCGAGCGCATCGACAACATTGCCACGGCCGGGACCATCGTGATGACGGTACTCATCATTTTCCTGGTGGCGGCCGTGGGCATGACCTTGTTGTCGCTGGCGGTGGTGCCGGCGGACTTCTTCCGGGAGCAGATCGAGCAAGACGTGGACTGGCAGAGTTATCTGCGCATCGGGTGGCTGTCCGCCTCGCTGGGGACTTTCGCGGGCGCGATCGGCTCCAACTTCGACAAATCCGTGGAGATCCGTAGCGCGACCTACAACGTGCGCGAGTATGAGCGGCGCCGCAAGGTGGGGGACAAGATCGATGAGGCGTGGGAAGATGACAGCCTGCAGGAATTGGCCATGAAAGACGAGCGGTTGGATGACGTGCAATAACAACGTGCGGGTGGTCGCTTAAGTCCGGATATCTACCCCTTTAGGGTGTGGTACATCTTTAGGATGACACCCTTTAGGGTGGGGGAGGGGTGGCAGCCGGAGGGGTATGGGCAAGGTCACATTGGCATGAAAGGGCAGGTGGCTTTCGCCGGAAAATGCTCGAAATGTGGGCTACGCCTCTAAAACCCCTTGAAAGCGGTCGGTTTTCTTAGGCATGCCTTATAAGGGCGCGTCCCGGAATGTGGGAGAGTTGAGCCTGATCGCTTGGCCTCACCCCTCAACCGGTGGTCGGAGACTGCTTTCACCCCGTAATGTATGAGCAACACTGGAGGTGTCATGACTGTTACGAATGCAGACCGTGAGTCAATCCGTCACGGTAAAATCAATGAGCAGCCGCTGCGTCCGCGGCCTGCGTACCCGTCCTGGGCTATCAAGCTCGTCATGGCCGTTACTGGCCTGATTTTCGCTATTTTCGTGGTCGTCCACATGGTGGGCAACCTGAAAATCTTCATGCCGGCGGAAAACGGCGTCGCGGCCATGGATGAATACGGTTCATTCCTGCGCACCGTAGGCGCACCGATTTTCCCGGAGGAGTCCATCCTGTGGATCCTCCGCATCGTGCTGCTGGTCGCGGTGATCGCCCACATTCACGGCGCGATCACCCTGAACAGCCGCAGCGGCAAGTCCCGCGGCAAGTTCAAGCGCACCAAGCTCATGGGTGGGATGGACAGCACCGCCACCCGTTCGATGCTGATCACCGGCATCATTTTGCTGGCCTTCATCATCTTCCACCTGCTGGATCTGACGATGGGCGTGCAGCCGGCGGCGCCGGATTCCTTTGAGCCGGGCGCGGTGCACAACAACATGATCGCCACGTTCAACCGCTGGCCGGTCACCATCTGGTACATCATCGCGATGCTGGCCCTGTTCCTGCACCTGTACCAGGGCATTCGTCTGGCCGCCTCCGACCTGGGCATCACCGGCCGCAGGTGGCGCTCGGTGTTCGCCTTCCTGGCCGCGGCGGTCCCGATCGTTGTCGTCCTCGGCAACATCGTCATGCCCCTGTCCATCAACCTCGGCTTCGTCAGCTAGGCAGAACCGGAGAATTACCTATGAGCAACACTGATTCCGTGATCGCGGACCGCGCTGAATTCACCGCCCCGCAGTCGAGCGTCGCCGGCGTCCGGGTAGGCACCGTCCTGGACAACGCTGAGCCCAAGGGCGTGCCGACCAAGGACATGTGGCAGCACCAGAAGGACCACATGGAGCTGGTCTCTCCGCTGAACCGCCGCAAGTTCGAGGTCATCGTCGTCGGCACCGGCCTCTCCGGCGGCGCCGCCGCGGCCGCCCTCGGCGAGCTGGGCTACAACGTGAAGGTCTACACCTACCACGACGCCCCGCGCCGCGCGCACTCCATCGCGGCCCAGGGCGGCGTCAACTCCGCCCGCGGCAAGCGCGTGGACAACGACTCCGCCTACCGCCACGTCAAGGACACCGTCAAGGGCGGCGACTACCGTGGCCGCGAGTCCGACTGCTGGCGCCTGGCCATCGAGTCCGGCCGCGTCATCGACCACATGAACGCCATCGGCGCCCCCTTCGCCCGCGAATACGGCGGCGCCCTGGCCACCCGTTCCTTCGGTGGCGTGCAGGTCTCCCGCACCTACTACACCCGCGGCCAGACGGGTCAGCAGCTGCAGCTGTCGACCGCGTCCGCGCTGACCCGCCAGATCCACCTGGGCAACGTCGAGGTCTTCACCCACAGCGACATGGTGGACCTGATCGTCTCCGAGGACGAGAACGGCCGCCGCTGCAAGGGCATCGTCACCCGTAACCTGCTCAACGGCGAGCTCGAGGCCCACACCGGCCACGCGGTTCTGCTGGCCACCGGCGGCTACGGCAACGTCTACGAGATGTCGACCCTGGCGAAGAACTCGAATGCCGGCGCCATCATGCGCGCCTACGAGCAGGGCGCCTACTTCGCCTCCCCCTCGTTCATTCAGTTCCACACGACCGGCCTGCCGATCAACGCGGAATGGCAGTCGAAGACGATCCTGATGTCCGAGTCCCTGCGTAACGACGGCCGCATCTGGGCGCCGAAGGAACAGGGCGACGACCGCGACCCGAACTCCATCCCGGAGGAGGAGCGCGACTACTTCCTGGAGCGCCGCTACCCGGCCTTCGGCAACCTGGTCCCGCGTGACGTCGCCTCCCGCGCGATTTCGCAGCAGATCAACGCCGGCTACGGCATCGGCCCGCTGAAGAACTCCGTCTACCTGGACTTCCGCGACGCCTTCGAGCGTGTCGGCCGGGAGACCATCGACTCGCGCTACTCGAACCTGTTCACCATGTACGAGGAGGCCATCGGCGAAGACCCGCACGACGGCCCGATGCGCATCGCCCCGACCGTCCACTTCACCATGGGCGGCCTGTGGACCGACTTCAACGAGATGACCTCCGTCGACGGGCTGTTCGCCGCCGGCGAGGCGTCCTGGACCTACCACGGCGCGAACCGCCTGGGCGCGAACTCGCTGCTGTCGGCGTCCGTGGACGGCTGGTTCACCCTGCCGTTCACCATCCCGAACTACCTGGCCAACCACCTCGGCGAGGAAGTGCTGGCCCCGGACTCCCCGGAGGCCGTCGAGGCCGTCAACCGCGCGCAGAACCGCATCGACCGCCTGATGAACGTGCGTGGCCCGAACCCGCACGGCGCGGAGTACTTCCACCGCCAGCTCGGGGAGATCCTCTACCGTGGCGCCGGCGTGGCCCGTAACGTCGAGGACCTGACCACCGCCATCGAGGAGATCCGCGCCCTGCGCGAGGACTTCTGGCTGAACGTGCAGGTCCCGGGCGAGCAGAACACCATGAACCAGCAGCTGGAGTACGCCGCCCGCGTGGCCGATTACATCGACCTGGGCGAGCTCATCTGCGTCGACGCCTTGGACCGCGACGAGTCCTGTGGCGCGCACTTCCGCGAGGATCACCTCAGTGAAGACGGCGAAGCTGAGCGAGACGACGCGAACTGGTGCTTCGTCTCCGCGTGGGAGCCGGCCGGCGACGGCGGTTTCATCCGCCACGCAGAGCCGCTGTACTTCGAATCGATCCCGCTGCAGACAAGGAACTACAAGTAATGAAGCTGACACTTGAGATCTGGCGTCAGGCCGGACCGAACCACTCGGGCGCCTTCGAGACCGTCGAGGTCCCCGACGCCGACCCGCAGATGTCCATCCTGGAGCTGCTGGACCACGTCAACGCCGGCCTGGTGGAGCGCAACGCGGAGCCCTTCGCGTTCGCCTCCGACTGCCGCGAAGGCATCTGCGGCACCTGTGGCCTGGACATCAACGGCCGCCCGCACGGCCCGGGCCAGAACACCCCGGCCTGCCAGCAGCGCCTGGTCCAGTTCAACGACGGCGACGTCATCAAGATCGAGCCGATGCGCTCCGCCGCTTTCCCGGTGATCAAGGACATGGTCATCGACCGTTCCGCACTGGGACGGGTGAAGGAGCAGGGCGGCTACATCTCCATCGACGCCGGCACCGCCCCGGACGCCGACACGCTGCACACCAACCAGGAAAGCGCCGAGCTGGCGCTCGACCACGCGGCCTGCATCGGTTGCGGCGCCTGCGTGGCGGCCTGCCCGAACGGTGCGGCGCACCTGTTCACCGGCGCGAACCTGGTCCACCTCTCTCTGACCCCGCTGGGCAAGGAAGAGCGCGGCAAGCGCGCCCGCCAGATGGTCGACGAACTCGAGCAGAGCTTCGGCCACTGCTCCCTCTACGGCGAGTGCGCCGACGTCTGCCCGGCCGGCGTCCCGCTGACCGCCGTGTCCGCCGTCACCCGTGAGCGCGCCCGCGCCGCCCTCCGCGGCAAGGACGACTAATTCCCGGACCCGGATAAGGCGGGTAGAATGAGTGTCATCCACCCGATGACGCTCACCTGCCCGTCGGGCACCGGTCAAGAAAGAGAGAAACGAAGGACATGAGCGCTAACAACCACCTGGCCGTATCCGACTTCGCTTCGGAGACGTACCCGAACTACGAGGCTCGGCTCGAGGACGCCTACATCGACGGCTACGACCCCGTCTCCCTGGGCGCCCCGCACTCTTCGCTGAACCGCACCTCCACCTGGGTCGGCATGGGCGCGATGATCGCCGTGCTGGCGGGCTTCGGCCTCGCCATTTTCGGCGCTGCCCAGCAGGCCTGGGGTTCCGGCTCCGTCGACCGTGACCCGATGGTGCTCATCATCATCGGCCTGGTCGTCGGCATCGGCGGCGTCGCCATCGCAGCCGGCCTGATCCGCTACGGACGTCGCTACTACCGCGAATACAAGGAGCGCACCGGCAGGGTCAACTAAACCGGCCAGCGCTCACGCCCGCCCGAACACCGCTTCCACGGTGTTCGGGCGTTTCTTTTCCCGCTCCCATGCGGCCGCGCGCCCGCTTCGCCGCCATAATGGTGGGTATGGCAAAACACAGGGCCGACACACTGGCGGGCGCGATGCCCGCCCCGCAGGACGAAGCAGAACGTCGGCGGGCGCTGCGGCAGCACCGGGCGTTCGCCTCCGGGCTGCTGGTGCTCGCGGCCGTCATCTTCATCGCCTGCTCCCTTTGGCAGTCCCAGGGCGAGGCGCCCGGTTGGGTGGGTTACGTGCGGGCCGCCGCAGAAGCAGGCATGATCGGCGGCATCGCGGACTGGTTCGCCGTGACCGCGCTGTTTCGGCACCCGCTGGGCATCCCCATCCCGCACACCGCGCTACTGCCGAAGAAGAAAGACCAGCTGGGCACCGCGCTGAGCGGGTTCGTCGGCGAGAACTTCCTCAACGCGCAGCTGATCACGGAGAAGGTGGCCGGCGCCAATATCCCGCAGCGGGTGGGCCAGTGGCTGGCCGAGCCGGACAACGCCGCGCTGGTGTCCCGGGAGGCGGGCAAACTGACGGCGAACGCGGTACGCGCGATCGACCCCGCGGACGCAGAGGCGTTGATCAAGACCCAGATCATCGACAAGGCGGCCGAACCGCTGTGGGGGCCGCCGGCCGGGCGGCTGCTGGAGCAACTGATCGCCGACGGCAAGACCGAACCCGCGGTGGAGGCGGTGATCGGCTGGGCCCGGACGAAGGTCTACGGGATGGAAGAAACCGTGGTCACGCTCATCGACGACCGCATGCCCGGCTGGGCGCCGAAGTTCGCCAAAAGTCTCGTCGGCGAACGCGTGTACAAGGAGATCGTCGAGTTCATCGAGGACGTCGACCGCGACCCGGACCACGAGGCCCGGCACGCCCTGCGCCGGTTCATCTCCCAGCTGGCCGAGGACCTGCAGCACGACGAGGTCATGATCGAGCGGGTCGAGTCGCTGAAGTCGGATGTCATGGGCTCGACTGCGGTCCAAGGCGCGGCGGCGGACGTCTGGGCAGCGTTTTCCCGCAACCTCATCGCCGCAGCCACAGACGAGAACTCCGTGCTGCGGGTCAAGGCCGCGGAGCTGTGCATCACCTGGGGCACCCGCATCCAGGAGGACCCGACGCTGCGCGACGAGTTGAACCGCCGCCTGACCGGCGTCGTCTCCTTCCTGGCGGACAACTACTCCGGGGAGGTCACCGCGATCATCTCGGAGACGGTGGAACGCTGGGACGCCGAGGAGGCCAGCGACAAGATCGAGCTGATGGTGGGCAAGGATCTGCAGTACATCCGCGTCAACGGCACGCTGGTCGGTGCGTTGGCGGGGCTGGCGATTTACACTGTGTCTCAAGCGCTCTTCTGAGCCTGACCCCATCCCCGCGACGAGAAGGGCCCGATCCATGGCTGAGCATCAACCCCCGAAGGATTCCCGCGACGACGACCCGTCGCTGCTGGAGAACCTCAAGCAGGCCGGCGGCGCGCTCGGCGGCGTGGTCTCCGAGTTCACGGGCAACTACCGCGCCGATCGGGAGGCCGTGCACGACCAGGGCGGCGAGCACGCCTTAGACGACCCGGACGAGGAGGAGGGCACCATCGCGGAGCAGCTGCGCGCCGCCGGCGCCGAGGCCCGGCAGAAGTACGCGCAAGGCTCCGGTTTCGGGGCGGTGCGCGACGCGGCCGGTGCGCTGGCGGGCCGCGCCGGCGGCATCGTCCGCGACGTGGCCGGCAGCGCGACCCGCGCGGCCGACGCCACC
>CALZCR010000096.1 GCA_945631445.1 uncultured Corynebacterium sp.
CCGGCGACCACGGGCGCGTGGGTGATCACGTAGTCGTCCTCGGTGACGAACCCTGAGCCCATGAGCCGGCGGCTGCAGGTCGGCGAGTCGCCCAGGATGTGGATGACCGACGGCCGCAACTGCTCGACCAGCTCCCGGTCGGCGAGCTCGATGTTCGGCGCCTCCACTTCGGCGGGGGCGCGCTCCAGCGACTCGATGATCGGGGGCAGGCCGGACTGGCTGAGCATCGCCGAGGCCTCGGCGGGCAGTTGGCGCCAGGAGTCCGGCACGACGTGGCCGACGCCGCGCAGCACCGCGGAACCGCGGATCGCGGAGGCCGCGGCCGGGCCCAGTCCCGTGGCCAGGGGAATCGCGATCAACCAGATGACCAGCAAGACCGCCACCAGCTGAAACGCCGCGCCGACCACCGAGTCGAGGCGCTGCGTGAGGCGTTGCCGCATCTGCCCGCGCACCCGCGCGCCCAAGGTGGCGCCGATGAGGTTGCCGAGGCTGACCAACAACACGACCACCCCCAACGCCAGCAACAGGCGCAGGGGCACGGACTCCGTCAAGCCCATCACCGGCGGGGCGGCCACGAAACCGATGATCAGGCCCGCCACGACGCCGACGGCGGACAGGACGGACGAGATCGCGCCCTGGCGCCAGCCGCTGGCCAGGGCGAGGACGCCGACGAGCACGATGACGGCGTCGACGATGAGGCTGGCGGTCACGGGGATACGGCTCTTTTCTGTGTCTACGTCAGATCGACGCCGAGGACGGCGACGACGCTATTTTGCACAGCGTACCGGTTCACCCCATCGATTCATTGTTGCGCGAGGCCGCGAGAATCTTCGACAGGTCGTGCACGGTGTCCCGGTCCCAGTCGTCCTCCCAGCCGCCGGCGGCCAGCGCGGAGGACAGCAATCCGCCGGTGAATCCCCACACGACGTAGCCACGGACCTGGAAGGCGGGTCCCCGCCACGGGCCCCACCCGACGGTGAGGCGGCTGGCCGGGTCGGCCAGTTCCTCGATGGAGGCGGTGAACACGTCGTCGGTCTCCTCCTCGCTGGCGGGATACAGCTCCTCCGGTTCGTCCCAGTAGGCGATGATCGGGTGGACGGGATACCCGTTGGAGCGCACGTGCATCTCCGGCAGCTGCGCGATGGGGGTGACCGAATCACGCCGCAGGCCGGTCTCTTCCCACGCTTCGCGCAGGGCGGTGTCCACGACGTTGTCGTCGGTGGCGTCGATGCGCCCGCCGGGAAAGGCCATTTGGCCGGAGTGGGTGCGCATCGTCGGCGCCCGGTGGGTCAGCAGCACCCCGGCGTCGGCCGGCAGGGCCGGCGCGTCGCGGGCCCCGGCGAACAGCATGAGCACGGCGGCCTGCTTGTCGCGGCGCGGGCGCACGCCCGGTTTCACCCCGAGGGTGCGGCGGATGGCGTCGGTGTCGGGGGTCTCGGTCAGCGGCCGCAGCCACGCCGGGGCGGCCTCCGGGCGCAGCACCGTGTTACGGCCCGGCTGATCCGGGTAGTCGGGGTAGGTCACCTCACACCTCCGCGGCGGCGACTGCCTCGTCCACCGCGGCGGCCAGTTCGGCGGCGGAATCAAAAGGCTGGGGGTACATGGCCAGTTGTTCGGTCCCTTCGAATATTACCGTGATCGGCACCACCGCGGGCAGGCCGAGCGTGCCCGCAAAAGTATTGTCGCTGTCCTGGTAGCTGGGCATCTCGATGCCGAGGTCGTTGAGGAAGGCGGCGCCGTTGCCGGGGTTGCCGTCGGCGTGGACGCCCACGACCGTGTACTCGGGGTGCTCGGCGGCGAAGTCGTCGAAGTAGGGCAGCTCGTCGCGGCAGGGGCCGCACCACCAGGCCCAGAGGTTGACCACGGTGATCCCCTCTGCCTGCGGTTGTGCGCCGGTCTCCCCGCCGAGACACGGCAGCGTGATCCCGCCGGCGCCGTCGGCCGGGCAGTCGGGGCGGGCGGGGACGTCGTCCTCCTCGCCTCCTGCCGGCGCCTCGGCCGGCGCGGTCGCTGCGGTGGGGGCCGCGGCGTCGTCGGCGCCCGGCCCGGTCTGCAGGAGATACACGGCGCCGGCGATCACGGCGACGGTCGCGATCACGGCGGCGACGGCCATCGCCACGATGCTTCGATTCAACTGCTGCTCCTTAAGCGTTGTTTGTCGAGCTCAGCCATCCAGCCCGGCCAACGCCAGGAGATGGTCGCGGTCGGGGCTGGTGACCAGCGCGGCCGCGTCCTCCGGGTCGGCGGGGCCGGCCACGCCGTAGCTGGGGCAGTCGTATGCGATCGGGCAGGCCCCGCACGCCGCCTTGCGGGCGTGGCAGATGCGCCGACCGTGCCAGATCACCCGGTGGGAGTACATCGTCCATTCGGATTTTTCGATGAGGGCCCCGACCGCGTGCTCGATCTTGCCGGGGTCTTTCTCCTCGGTCAGCCCCCAACGGCGCACCAGACGGGAAAAATGGGTGTCCACGGTGATGCCGGGACGCCCGAAGGCGTTGCCGCGGACCACATGCGCGGTTTTCCGGCCCACGCCGGGCAAGGCCACGAGGTCGTCGAGGGCCTCGGGCACTTGGCCGTCGTGATTGGCCATGAGCGCCTCCCCCAGCCCGATGAGATGGCCCGCCTTGGCCCGATAGAACCCGGTCGGGCGGATGAGCTGCTCGAGCTCGGCGCGGTCGGCGGCGGCGTAGTCCGCGGCCGTCGGATAGCGCTTGAACAGGGCGGGCGTGACCTGGTTGACGCGCACGTCGGTGGTCTGGGCGGACAGCACCGTGGCGACGAGCAACTCCAGCGGGTTGGTGTAGTCGAGTTCCGCGTGCGCGTCCGGGTACGCCACAGCCAGAGTGCGGTTGATGCGGCGGGCCCGGCGGGTGCGCCCCAGGTCGGTTTCGACGCCGCGGGCGGCCGGATGCGCGCCCACGGCGCGGCGTCGGACGGGGGTGCGGGAACCTGTGGGTGGCGACGACATAAATCCCACCTTAGCGGCGACGCCGGGAACCGCTAAGCTGTTGGCATGCTCATACTGTTGGTCGTGCTGGTGCCTGTGATCCTCGCACTCTTTCTCATGTGGATGGAGGGGCTGGAGTCCTTGATTCTGAACCGTCAGCTGGCCAAGACCAGCTCTCCCGAAGAGTAGGTCTCCGCCTTAAGTAGTACATTTGTTAAGCTATTCGGGATGTGACTTTAGCCCCACCGCATAGTGACAGTGACAAACTCAACGTTTACAGTGGGTACGTGGACCGTCACCACGGAAAACGTGCCGTTGCGAACAGACACCACAGTCGGTGACACCCGACTCGACACCAAGGAGTGACAATATGGAGGGCGTCCAGGAAATTCTGGCCCGCGCCGGCATCTTTCAGGGAGTGGATCCCGAGGCCGTCGCAGACCTGATCAGCGATATGGAGTCGGTCCGCTACCCGCGCGGCACGACCATCTTCGAAGAAGGCGATCCGGGCGATCGCCTGTACATCATCACCGCGGGCAAGATTAAGCTCGCCCGCCACGCCCCGGACGGGCGCGAGAACCTGCTGTCGGTGATGGGCGCGTCCGACATGTTCGGTGAGCTGTCCATCTTCGACCCGGGCCCGCGCACCTCCTCCGCAGTATGCGTGACCGACGTGCAGGCCGCGACGATGACCTCGGAGATGCTGCGCAAGTGGGTCGACGACTACCCCTCGATCTCCCAGCAGCTGCTGCGGGTGCTCGCGCGTCGTCTGCGCCGCACCAACTCCAACCTGGCCGACCTGATTTTCACGGACGTGCCCGGCCGCGTGGCCAAGACGCTGCTGCAGCTGGCCAACCGCTTCGGCTCCCAGGAAGGCGGCGCGCTGCGCGTCAACCACGACCTCACCCAAGAGGAGATCGCCCAGCTGGTCGGCGCCTCCCGTGAGACGGTGAACAAGGCCTTGGCCACCTTCGCCCACCGCGGCTGGATCCGCCTGGAGGGCAAGTCGGTGCTCATCGTGGACACCGAGTCGCTGGCCAAGCGCGCCCGCTAGTCGCCCGCCCCAGATAGATCGGCGCCCAGGAGGGTTTCCCTCCTGGGCGCCGAGTGTTGTTGAGGCGGGTTGGGGTCGGGGTTATTCGCCGATTTCCGCCAGGTAACGCAGCGCGACGCGCGTGGACTGCTGGGCGGCTCCGCGCAGCACCGGGTCGACGTCGTCGTACATGTTCTCCACCAGGGTGCGCAGGTCGATGTCCGTGCCGTGCTCGACCCGCTGCTCCCGGATCTGCTGGAGCCGGTAGTTGCGGCGCTCAATGTATTTGTGCGCCATCACGGAGGTGTCCGGCAGGTCCGCGCCGTGGCCCGGCAGCAGGGGCACGCCTTCGCCGCGGGTGGCCAACAGGTCCAGGGAATCGAGGTAGTCCCCCAGGTCGCCGTCGGTCTCGGAGATCATGGTGGTGTGGCGGCCGACGATCGTGTCGCCGGAGACGATGCCCTCCAGGGCGGTTTTCTGGGCTTCGCCGGACCACACGAAAAAGCTGGTGGAGTCCGCGGTGTGGCCGGGGGTGTGCACGACCTCAATCTCGGGGGTGACGTCGTCGAGCGAGATGATTTCGCCGTGGGCCAGCGCTTCCGTGTCATCGGAGCAATAGCGTTCGTCGAAGGCGCGGATGGGGGCGCCGGTGAGTTGGCGCAGGCGGCGGGCGCCTTCGGCGTGGTCGTCGTGGCGGTGGGTGAGCAGGATCAGCGCCACCTGTTCCCCGCGCGCGGAGAGGATGTTGAGGTGCCCCTCGTCTTCCGGCCCGGGGTCGATGACGATGGCGGCGTCGTCCTCCGGGGCTCGCACCAGCCAGGAGTTCGTCCCCTCCAAGGCCGTGTAGCTGGGATTTGCGCACAAGACCACGGAGGTGGATGTGGTCACCGGTCGCAGTTGGCTATACGCAGGATGCTCCATGGCCAACAGCCTACCGCCCGCCAGGCGTTTCGCAGAAAAAATCAGGCCCTCCGCGCGGGAGGGCCTGAGTCGTCGTCGCGGGCGGCGTCAGGACGCGACTTCGACGACGACCTCGACCTCTACCGGGGCGTTCATCGGCAACACTGCCACGCCCACGGCGGAGCGGGCGTGGATTCCGGCGTCGCCGAAGACGTCTTGCATGAGGTTGGAGGCGCCGTTGGCCACCTGCGGCTGGCCGTGGAAATCCGTCTCGGAGGCGACGAACACCACGACCTTGAGCACGCGGGCGACGTTGTCGATCCCGACCTGCGCATCGATGGCGGCTAAGGCGTTCAGTGCGGCGGTGCGGGCGTAGCCCTCGCCGTCGGCCGCGGAGATCTCGCCGCCGACCTTGCCCGTGGCCGGCAGGGAGCCGTCCACGAACGGCAGCTGGCCGGAGGTCCACACCTGGTCGCCGACGCGCACCGTGGGGACATACGCCGCGACGGGGGCGGCCACGGCAGGCAGCTCGACGCCGAGCTCGCGCAGTCGGTCAGTCACAGCGCCCATCTACTGCACCTCGCGCTTCATGTAGGCCACGGAGTTGTCGGGGTTGGGGCCCGGTTGGACGGTCACGAGCTCCCACCCGTCTTCCCCCCAGGTGTCGAGGATCGCCTTGGTGGCGTGGCTCAGCAGCGGCACGGTCGCATATTCCCATTTAGTCATATCGTTCACCCTACCGTGTTCCGGGCGCCGCTCCAGTGGCGCTTTGCTCGGCAGGGCGCAACCTCACTACGGGAAGCCCCCGTGCCGGACAAAGCACCGCCAGAAAAACCGCCGCGACCGGAGCGACCGCCGCAGCTCCCGCCCCTCGGGGCACCGGCTCGCCCACGCGCGGCGAGCCGGCCCAGGGGAAAGGACGGGCGCCGGTCAGGCGCGCGGCACCCGAATGACGTCACCCGGGCGGATCACGTTGGGGTTGGTGATGGCAGGGTTCGCCGCCAGCAGCCGGTGGTAGAGGTTGCCGTTGTGGTAGTGCTGTCGCGCGATCGCCCACAGTGTCTCGCCGCCTTTCACCACGTGCTCAAAGTACGAGGTGTAGCCGGGCACGATCTGCTCACCGAGGATGACGGGGACCACGACGCGGTCGCGGACGGAACCGTCCTTGGGGGAAGTGTGAAACACCTCCACATACGCCACGACATGTGTGAACGCGGCACCGGCGACGTCGGCGACCACCTGGAATTGGCCATGGCCACCGACGCCGTCACCGGCCATGAAGTGGCCGTCGACCTCGTCGTGGCCCTCGCTGACCCGGTAGTTGTACGTGGCCTCGAAAGCCCCGCCGGCGGTTCCGGCGATGTGAATGGAATCGCTGACGATGTCGTAGGGCTGGGGTTGTTGGACGTGGATGCTCATGACGGGTTCCTTCTGCAGTGCTGCGGCGTGTCCTTAAAGCGGAGGCCGAAGCCCCGCAGACAACCCCGGCCAGCGCCCATCGTCACCGCCGTCGACCCACACACTCCCAGCGGGCGGTGTCGAACTACATGTCACAAGGAAGGTGAGACAATTACCACACAGCCGCTACGAGGGGGCAATGCCCGAACGGAGAAAAGTGGCTCACCGAAGAGTGCTGCTGGCCAAGCCGACCCGGGAGCCCCTTTTCAATGCCGCGCCCGCCGCAGCGCGCAGGCACTGGCGAAGGACGTGCGCAGCCGGATGAAAGCACGGAAGGGGAATCCCCAGCCGTTTCTCCAGATCAAAACCGCGGCGGAGATCCCGTCATCCGCCCCAAATGCCTGAAACGAATTACCG
>CALZCR010000097.1 GCA_945631445.1 uncultured Corynebacterium sp.
CGCGCGGAAATGGAGCGTGGGGATGGTCATGGATCCAGCCTAAGCCATTTTGTAGACGTGTCAACAAGTGGGCGGCTTGAAAAGCCCTACCAATGGCTTAGGATTACCTGGATCTTAATCGTGATCGGCGCAACATCCCGTGCCCCCTGCCCGGGACGCCACCCACAGATGGAAAAGAAGAAGGTGAACCGTGGACGCCACCCCCTATACCCCCTTTGATCTGCTGATGGACGTGGGCTGGATCTCCCTGCTGATGGTGATCGGCAACATCCTGCGCAACCGCATCCGAGTATTCCAGCAGCTCCTGCTGCCGGCCTCCATCACGGCCGGGCTGCTCGGCCTGTTATTCGGACCGGAGGTCCTCGGCTGGATCGGGTTCTCCGACCAGATCGGCGCCTACACCACCATCCTCATCGCCGTGGTTTTCGCGGCCATGGCCTACTCGATGAACCTCGGCGGCACGGTCACCAAGGGCGCGCGCACCATGTGGAGCTACTCCACCGGCATGTTCATGGCGCAGTGGGGCCTGTTCATCCTCATCGGCGTGTACTTCTTCGCCCCCGTCTTCGGCACCGAGGACTGGTTCGGCATGATGCTGCCCGTCGGCTTCGTCGGCGGTTTCGGCACCGCCGCCGCCGTCGGATCCTCCCTGGAGGCCGCCGGCGCGACGGCCGCCAGTTCCCTGGGCTTCACCTCCGCGACCGTCGGCACGCTGGCCGCCATCGTCGGCGGCGTCATCGTCGCCGCCTGGGGCGTACGCACCGGCCGCGCCTCCGGCTTCACCGACGGCCAGCTTCCCGACGAGATGCGCACCGGCTATATCGAGAAGATGGAGGACCGCCCCTCCATCGGCCGGGCCACCACCAACCCCTCGGCCATCGAGCCGCTGGCCCTGCACGCCGGCATCGTCATCTTCACCGTCCTGGTCGCCTACCTGGTCAACGGTCTGATCAACGACATCTTCCCGGCGGTCTCCATCCCGCTGTTCGCGATGTCCTTCGTCATCGGCCTGCTCGGCCGCGGTCTGCTCACCGTGACCAAGCGCCCCGAGTACCTGGACAAGGAGACCGTCAGCACCATCTCCGGCGCCTCCACCGACTACCTCATCGCCTTCGGCATCGCCTCCATCGTCCCGGCCGCCATCGCCGACTACTGGGTCGAACTGATCATCCTCTTCGTCCTCGGCGTGATCTTCTGCGTCATCTTCCTGTTCGTCGGCGCCCCGGTCTATTTCGGAAAGCATTGGCTCGAGCGCGGCATCTTCGGCTGGGGCTGGGCCACCGCCGCCGTGGCCACCGGCATCGCCCTGCTCAAGATGGTCGACCCGAAGCAGAAGTCCGGCACCCTGAACGAATACGGGCTCGCCTACGTCGGCTTCGCCCCCTTCGAGATCGGCATGACCATCCTCGCCCCCATCGCGGTATTGGCGGGCCTGACCGCCGGCTTCGGCTGGATCTCGCTGCTCGTCGCCGTGGTCATCCTCGGCATGGCGTTCGTGTTCAAGTGGGTGCCCGGCAGGGGAGGTCAGGCGCCCGGTGCGCCCGACGCCTCTTCGTCAGAGGCCTCGTCGGCGCCGTAACTGCATCTGGCGGCCGCAGCTGTTGACAGCGGCGCCGCCATCGTCGACACTGTTTTTCTGGCGTCGACGCCCTCAGCGGGGTATGCGGCGTCATTTCCGGTCGGTCGGGAACAGATGTTCCCGGCGGGCCCTTTTATTTTCTTTAGCCTCGCTTTTGCGCCGTACGATTTCCGAAAGGATCTGGAGCCGCCATGTCCTCCAGCGCCGACAAGCCCCGCCTGCCTGCCACGCCCCCCGAAACCATGTCCCGCGACGTGATCGTCGTACTCGCGATACTCGTTTTCACCGCTTTCATCATGCTGGTCAACGAGACGACGCTGTCGGTCGCGCTACCGTCGATCATGGCGGACTTCGACGTCACCGCCGCCACCGCCCAATGGCTGTTGACCGGCGTGATGCTGACCATGGCGATCATGATGCCCGCCACCGGCTGGATCCTCGACCGTTTCACCACCCGGCAGGTCTACCTTTTCGCCGTCGTCATCTTTCTGGCCGGCACCGTGGTCGCGGCGATCTCGCCGACGTTCACGGTCATGCTGCTCGGGCGTGTTCTCCAGGCCGTCGGCACCGCGGTGATCTTGCCGCTGCAGATGACCGTGGTCATGACCGTGGTGCCCCCACACCGCCGCGGCACCGTCATGGGCGCGATCTCCGTGGTCATGGCTGTGGGTCCGGCGCTCGGCCCCACCATCGCCGGCCTGATCATGTCCGTCGCCGACTGGCACATGATCTTCTGGGCCATGGTCCCGCTGGTGTCCGTCGCCGGCCTGATCGGCGCGTGGAAGCTCCACAATGTCGGCGAGCTCCGTTCCACGCCCCTGGACGTGTTCTCCGTGATCCTCTCCGCCTTCGCCTTCGGCGGCCTGGTCTACGGGTTGAGTTCCATCGGCATCATCATGGCCGGCGGCTCGACCGCCGCCGTCGCGATCGCCTTGAGCGTCGTCGGCGTCGTGGCCCTGGCGCTTTTCGTCTGGCGCCAAATCAGGCTGGGCAAGCGGGGGCGCGCTCTGCTGGACCTGCGTCCGCTCCGGGTGCGCAACTACACGCTGGCGATCACCTCCCTGCTGTTCCTGCATGCCGCGCTGCTCGGCGTCGTCAACACGCTGCCTCTGTTCCTGCAGGGCGCGTTGCTGACGACCGCGCTGGTCGCGGGAATGGTCAACCTGCCCGGCGGCATTTTGGAGACCATCGCCTCGCCGATCAGCGGCGCGCTCTTCGACCGGATCGGCGCCCGCGTGCTCGTGGTCCCCGGCGCCGCGGTCATGGCCGGCTCCCTGTTCTGGTTGTCCACCGTCGACCAGACCACCGAGGTGTGGGTCGTGGTGGTCATCTTCGCGATCCTCTCCGTCGGGCTGGCGTTTTGCCTGACCCCGCTGATGACGCTGTCGCTGGGGTCGTTGCCCAAGGACCTGTACTCCCATGGTTCCGCGATCCTCAACACGTTGATGCAGCTGGCCGGCGCCGCCGGCACCGCCGTGCTCATCGCGATCTACTCCTACGGCAGCGAGACCGGCGGCGGCACCCCGCAGGCGCAGGCCGACGGCTCGGGGGCGGCCTTCTTCGTCGCCGCGTGCCTCAGCGTCGCGGCGCTGGTCGCCGCCCTGTTCCTCCGGGAGCCTTCCGCGCGGGACAAGACCACCACGGTCACCGAGGTCGCACCGGCGTAAACGTCGGCGAGAGGGAGAAAATATAAAGAAGATTCGCGCGTTCGTCGGCGGCCTAGCGGCCATCCTCGTGCTCGCCGGCTGTGGAGCGGGAGGAGGCGATCTGCCGACGCCGTCGGTCTCCGACTCCACGGCCACGACCACGTCCACCACGACGAACACCAGCACGGTGGTGCAGTCTTCGACGGCTGCGGATTCCCATGAGCCCGTCGTTGATCCCGTCGAAGAGGTCGCTCCGGAGCCGACGGCGGCAGAACCGTACATCGTGGAGTGCCTGTTCGGCACGCCCGGCCCGACGCTGATGTCGGACGGCAGCGTACGCACCACGGACCATTGTCTGCACCAGCCGGGCGCAGAGGAGTATCGCGCGGCGGAATCCGCCGCGGGCCTGTTCAACGCCCCCGGCGTCGGCTACCAGTGCCCCGGCACGGACTTCTGGGTGGACGACTCGTCGTCATGTACTCCGGAGATCATCGGGCCGGAGAACGTCGCTTTCGCCGACGGCGGCACGTGCGCCGGCGCCATCTGCGGATACGGTCACAACTCGCAGGGCGAGAGGAATCCGACGTCCGGCGAACTGCAGACGTTGCACGGTTGTCAGGAGGGATACATCACCGACCCTGAGTTATGCGCTGCCGTGGCATGGGTGGACGGTTGGCAGTACTGACCCGGGCCACCCGCCAGCCTGGCCTCCCCCGCGAGCGGATTTTCTCCTAAACTTGAGTCGTACAGGCTCAAACTTTTTTGGGTTGAGTGGAATAGACTCAACTCAAGAGCGTTGTACCTAGTACCAACAAAATTTAGGAAAGAAAGGAACTCGCCACATGAGCCAGTTCAACCCCACCACGAAGACGCAGGAAGCCATCCAGACGGCCCTGCAGCAGTCTTCCGCCAACGGCAACCCCGACATTCGGCCCGCCCACCTGCTGGCCGCGATCCTGGGGCAGGAGGACGGCGTCGCCGCCCCGGTGCTCAAAGCCACCGGCGTCGACCCCGACACGATTAGCCGCGAAGCCAACGAGCTGATCGACGGCTACCCCAAGGCCGAGGGCTCCGGCATGGCCAACCCGAACTTCAACCGCGACGCCCTTAACGCCATGACCGCCGCGCAGGAGCTCGCCGGTGAACTCGGCGACGAATACGTCTCCACCGAGGTGCTGCTCGCCGGCATCGCCCGCGGCAAATCCGACGCCTCGGAACTGCTGACCAAGCGCGGCGCCACCTACGACGCCATCAAGGAGGCCTTCCCGTCGGTGCGCGGCTCCAAGAAGGTCACCACCCAGGACCCGGAGGGCCAGTTCCAGGCCCTGGAGAAATACTCCACCGATTTGACCGCCCGGGCGCGCGAAGGCCGCATCGACCCCGTCATCGGCCGCGACCAGGAGATCCGCCGCGTCGTGCAGGTGCTCAGCCGCCGCACGAAGAACAACCCCGTGCTCATCGGCGAGCCCGGCGTCGGCAAGACCGCCATCGTGGAGGGCCTGGCCCGCCGCATGGTCGCTGGAGACGTCCCGGAGTCGCTCAAGGGCAAGACCCTGGTCTCGCTGGATCTGTCCGCCATGGTCGCGGGCGCGAAGTACCGCGGCGAATTCGAGGAACGGCTCAAGGCCGTCCTCGAGGAGATCAAGGAATCCGACGGCCAGATCATCACCTTCATCGACGAGCTGCACACCATCGTCGGCGCCGGCGCCTCCGGCGAAGGCGCGATGGACGCGGGCAACATGATCAAGCCGATGCTCGCCCGCGGCGAACTGCGCCTGGTCGGCGCCACCACCCTCGACGAGTACCGCAAGTACATCGAGAAGGACGCCGCCCTGGAGCGTCGTTTCCAGCAGGTCTACGTCGGCGAGCCCAGCGTGGAAGACACCATCGGCATCCTGCGCGGACTCAAGGAACGCTACGAGGTCCACCACGGCATCCGCATCCAGGACTCCGCCCTGGTGGCGGCCTCCGAGCTGTCCAACCGCTACATCACCAACCGCTTCCTGCCGTACAAGGCCATCGACCTGGTCGACGAGGCGGGCTCGCGCCTGCGCATGGAAATCGACTCCTCCCCGGAGGAGATCGACGAACTCGAGCGCATCGTCCGCCGCCTCGAGATCGAAGAGATCGCCCTGCAGAAGGAGACCGACGAGGCCTCCCAGGAACGACTGGCCGACCTGCAGATCCAGCTCGCCGACGAACGCGAGAAACTCGGTGAGCTCAAGGCCCGCTGGGCCAACGAGAAGGGCGCGATCGACCAGGTCCAGGCAGTGAAGGAGGAGCTCGAGCAGCTGCGCAACGAGTCCGAGATCGCCGAGCGCGACGGTGACTACGCACGCGTCTCCGAACTGCGCTATGGGCGCATCCCCGAGCTCGAGAAGCAGCTCGAGGACGCTGAGACCGCGGCGGAGGACCGTCACGGATCCGGCATGCTCGCCGAGGAAGTCACCCCCGACGTCATCGCCGACGTCGTCTCCGCCTGGACCGGCATCCCCGCCGGCAAGATGATGCAGGGCGAAACCGAGAAGCTGCTGCACATGGAGTCCGTGCTGGGCAAGCGCGTCGTCGGCCAGCATGAGGCCGTGGGCGCCGTCTCCGATGCGGTGCGCCGCTCGCGCGCCGGGGTCTCCGACCCGAACCGCCCGATCGGCTCCTTCCTCTTCCTCGGTCCCACGGGCGTGGGCAAGACGGAGCTGGCCAAGACGCTGTCGGAGTTCCTCTTCGACGACGAGCGTTCCATGGTGCGCATCGACATGTCCGAGTACGGGGAGAAGCACTCCGTCTCCCGCCTGGTCGGCGCCCCTCCGGGATACGTCGGCTACGAGACCGGCGGCCAGCTCACCGAGGCCGTCCGCCGTCGCCCGTACAGCCTCGTGCTCTTCGACGAGGTGGAGAAGGCCCACCCGGACGTCTTCGACGTGCTGCTGCAGGTGCTGGACGACGGCCGCCTGACCGACGGCCAGGGACGCACGGTGGACTTCCGCAACACCGTCATCATCCTGACCTCCAACTTGGGCGCCGGCGGCGACCGGGAGCAGATCATGGCGGCGGTGAAGTCGGCCTTCAAGCCGGAGTTCATCAACCGCTTGGACGACGTGGTCGTCTTCGAGCCCCTGTCGCCGGAACAGCTGGTCGGCATCGTCGACATCCAGCTGGGAGCGCTCGCCGAGCGACTGTCCGAGCGTCGCCTGACCCTGCGGGTCTCCGACGCGGGCAAGAGCTGGCTCGCGGACCGCGGCTACGACCCGGCCTTCGGCGCCCGCCCGCTGCGTCGCCTGATCCAGCAGGCGATCGGCGACAAGCTGGCCAAGAAGCTGCTGGCCGGTGACGTGCGCGACGGCGACACCGTCCACGTGGACGTGGCAGACGGCGGCGAGTCCCTGGACATCAACGCGGTCTCAGATTCTTCCCTCCGCGTGACAGGCGGCCTCCCTCGAAACGGGGGAGGCCGCCT